>CAVBGZ010000041.1:0-18225 GCA_963595075.1 Waltera intestinalis | reverse complement strand
TCTCTGGAGTAGAATCAATGTTAATTTTTTTTTTTTTTTTTTCATGCTTCACATATAAATCATAGTCAAGTATCTGCATGTGATTCTTATCGTAAAGCGCATTATTATCATAGTAATAGATTATATCTTTTTTTGTTAACAAATGCACATCATCATGATCGGCCAAGTTTTTCAACGAATAAACACTGCAATTTGTATCTTTACTATCCGCGAGTGTTTTTAAAATATCATACTTAGTTGAGCAAAAAACATTTTGAGGTCGAATATAGTAGCGTTTGATCAATCTTTTTGTTTCTTCATTTATGGCAGTATTTTCATTCATATTATTATCTCCTATATCTTGATTTGTGTTAGTACCATTTTGAGGCACATCTGTGTCAATCACGCTTTGTGCTCCGTTTTTACCGCGGACAGCGTCAAAATCTGTTCCCATTCTTTTGTTGAATTGCTTAATGTTATAATCAATGTCTCCAGTAGTAATACAAGAAAAATCTACATTTTTTTTCTTTTTCTTTTTTGCCTCATTAACTGTTTTTGTATTAAAAATTATCATGTTATACTTGCTCCTGCGCCGTTGAATAATATACATTATTATACGGCTCGCTATAAATGAAAGGATAAGATTTATAGCGAGCCGCTAAATAATTTAGCCGACGATTTATTATTAAAAAAACGAGTATTTGTAATACTCGTTTAAATTTATTAATTATTATTTTCGTATAAATCGTCATCAGTGAGCTTATTGCCGACTGGTTCATCAAAATCTACAAAATATTCGCTGTCTGCCACCTGACACTTTTCTGCGGTTTCTTCTTCAGATAGTATTGCTTTATTAAATACTTCTTTATCTGAGCTATTTACTGATGGCTCATTCCTGACTGCTTGCGTTGGTTGAGTTATTTGTAGCATTTCAGTAATTCCTAAAGATTTAGTATTAGAGTCGAGTTCTTCTCCACTTAACATCTCATCTCTTGAAAAGTCTAGATAATTCTTATTCTCTAAACATGCTTCAGCTTGACCAACTGCGACCAAATAGGCAGTGATTAAACTATCTAAAATCGCTTCAGCCTTCTTGGTTCCTGTAAATTCTTTCTTTATAGCTTCTATGTCAGATCTAAGTCTACTGATTGTGTTTCAACCGTCTGAGACAAAAGTAGTTAAGAAGGTTGTTGGGAGTGGCTCCTTTTTACTTTCATTAATATTATTCATATATTATTTAAAATACTTTCCTTTTTATATTATATATTCACTATTTCCAAGTTTTCCTTGCAGATACTTTTGTACTCTGCGTGAGCGATCTCCACGCTTTCAGCCCCAAATAACAAAGCCTTTTACTGTTTCCGCGTGGCAATCTGGTCAGTAGGTGACGCCATCAAAGTCGCTGTCACTTAAGATCATCACGTTTGTTGGTTTTCTTACTCTAATATCGTCGAGAATTTTTGGAAACGCACGAGTGCCACCTTGGTTACGCGCGGTTTCTGCATCTGACTCTACTGTATTAGAAAAATATAATAGATTGACTTTTATTAATTTTTGTTTTTCTAATGTGCGAAGTCCGCTAAGAAAAGTTTGCGCCCTTAAAACATCACGATTGCTTCATGAGCCAGACTGATCTAAGTATACAACAAGAGACGGTATGTTTTTACCGTATTCTATTTTTTTACCTGCTACCAATAATTTAGTGCCGGCATAAGACGGATTAACTCTAGCGTATGTTTCAGATGAATGCTTGTTTAATTTTATTTGCGATTTTAACATTCTGACTAGATCATTTTTTAACTCACTTCCACTAATTAGCCCGTTATTTTGTACTGCTTGGGCTAATTTTTGCGCTTTTATTTTTTTATTTGCCTGCGCATTCTTATTATCCTGCTCGATCTGAGTAAGTGTATCTGGATTTTCTAAATCAGCCTTAATTTGATCAACCCTAATTTGACGTTGCTCCGCAGTTTCATCTTGATTTTGTTGTGCTTTTTTGTTTTTTAACACTTTAACGTTTTTAGGAAGAATTAATGGCGTTTTCTTTTTTTGATTATTATCTATATCAGTTTCATCAACACTAAATTGTTTATTTTTTGACTTTATTATTGCTTGAAGTGCTGATAGCGCACCTTTGCGGCTCTGTATATTATCTAAATCTATCATAATGATTATTTCCTTGCCATGTTTTATATAGTTTTTATTTTACCGCTGTTTATTTGATCAATAAGGCGTTGTAGTGTGCTAGCATCTATATTATCATTATCATATTTTTGCATTATTTCATTTCATGCTTGAGCAAAATCATCTCCTGGCTCATCTCCTGGTTTGTCACCAGGTTTGTCTCCTGGTTTGTCACCAGGATCATCAGACTTATTCTGTGAGCGAGAATTTTTTTGATTTTGTTCTTGTTGCTTTAGTACGTTTTCTGGATCCTCTATCTTAATACTATCGTTTTTACCTTTATTACTCGTGGTTTTTGGCGTTAATAGATTAGGATCAACCGATATTTCAATATCTCCACCGTCTCCACCGTTGACCTTATCTTTATCTTGCCCGTCTGGCAACATATTCGCACGTCTGGCGTTTATAATTGCACTAATTGCGTCAAACGCTGCGTCACAATCGTTTCAATTCCAATCCATATTGATTTCTTTCCTTTCTATAACTCAATATCATTACAGTATTGCGGGCCGCGTGACACTTTATCAAGAAGCACTTGTAAATCGGCGTCCGAATATTTTGGGTCATCATACTTAGCTATTATTTTATTGTAAATATCTGTATACTCTTGCGAGTGTGATCCCTTTTTAATGTGAACTGTTAATGGTTTATTTTCATTTTCTTTATTTTTTTGCTGCTGCTGTTTCATTAACTTTGAGTGTTCTTCGTATAGCTTATCAAATAATTCTTCTAGAGTAAGACCTAGCCACTCCGGTTTATCAGACTCTAGAACAAGACCACCAATAACTCTTCCGCCCATAGTCATGGCTTTAACTACTTGTTTATCTTCGTCATCATACCCCCTCTCAGAGAGCTCTCAATCCGCCGCAATATTTTCCATTTCTTGTATTTGTCCTACTTCTACTGCGTTCATGATCTTATCGGCCAGTCCAATAGCTTTAATGTGTGTACTCATTCTATGCATGTGGGCAAGCAAATAATGTAGCATTTCGTGTCTACATAATAGGCTTAATTGCTTTAAACAGTGCTCAGACAATTTTAATTCGCTTGCTTTCTCGTATTCAATAAAGCCAGTTCCAATTGCCATTGTGCCGGTAGCGCTATTCATTCACGCTGTTTCGACTGGGGTGCCGTCTACTATATCCCCTACAACAAATCTAAATGCGGCAAGTCTGTCTGCATAAGTATGGTATCCCTCTTCATTTAGATACAACAATATTTGATACTTAACGCTGTCAGATAAATAGCTCTCTTTTAATTTCATATAAATATTCCCCAATAATAAATCAAATAATTTAGCACTTTAATAATATAATATACAGCTAAATAAAAAAAATACTTACTTAAATAGTAAGTATTTTTTTTATTCTTCTTCTCTATAACATACGTTCAAATGTATCTAACGCATCTTTTATTTGCTGCGCAGTTTTTATCTGAACCGCTGCAGGAGTATTTTGATTAAACACCTTATTGCCTGTTGTTGGCTTATCAACATAAGTGCCAAGAATAGTTTTATACATGTTAACGACTTTGTCGCCTGCTTTACTTATTGTTGATACTATTTTAAGAAGACTCTTCTTCGTACCGTCACATCCGCGTAACCAGATCATAAATGTTCTATAGTTTAAGAAATTCTGCGTACCGTGTGCGTCATCATTATATTTTCGACGTACCTCATCAGCATCGTCAAATGTAAATATTTGGTTAGTCAGAAGTGCGGTTGCAAGATTCAGTTGTCCTTCATATCTATCACGCAATTTTGGATTCAATCTCGGATTCGCCAATATAGTTTTATATAAGTGAGTAATATGAGTTAAATATTCTTTTTTATCACCATTGACGTCAATAATACCAATATTTCTAGAAACTTCTGCTGGATCTAGTTTTTCTACATCTGGGAAGATGTCGCTTGCTGGGTTAATCGCTATAATTGAAAATAAAATATTCGGGAAATACTTTGTAGTTTCGACAGATCCGTCTGAATTTTCAACAAAAACAGGCAATTCATGATTATTTACTAACGTAAGTAGTGTTCCACGTATTTGTCCAGGTGCTCTATTCAACTCATCTAAGAATAGTATGACATTTTTATGCTCATCTAACGGTTTTCAAAACTTAGATGCAATTGGCGATTGTGTAATCTCTCCTGTTTTCGGATCTTTTGTTGGGTATGGGATACCTCCGACTGTGGCGGTATCCAAAGATTTTGCGTCTATGTTGAATAAATATATTCCGTGTTCTTTACAAAATTCCTTAACTTGAGCTGTTTTACCGAATCCAGCCAAACCTTCTAGAATTAAATTTGGACTTTCTGACGTGCCAAGTCCGGCTTCTTTGTCGTCAAGCGCCGCATTTAAGCAGATCTGAAGCGCATCTTTGACTTTTCCGGGATTTCCGGCACAATAATATTTACTATTTTTATCATTATACGGATCTCTGACAAACGTTTGCACGTCTTTGGCAATATTGATTGCGCCAGACTTAACGACACCGACGTTTGCGTCTGCGGCACCGGCAGCAACTTGCGCGGCGATATCGTTTGTAGAGGCGGAAGACGCGTCTAAGACATCTTCTGCTCCTTCTCCTGCCGTTAATTCGTCTTCGACTTTCTCCGGATCTATCTCGGCAGCTGTCGCTTCAGATAATTTTTTAGACTCTACTATTATTTTATTTATTTTCATTTTGTATCTCCGTGGTAATTAATCTAACATCGTGTTGAATTGCTCGCAACAGCTTTTTAAATAATCATCATAGCTGTTAAAATCTTCTTGCTTTGGAAAGTGCTTAGTACTTAAATTAACAACATCCTCGTCCACCACTTCACTATCATCTGCTTCATTTAATTTACTGGCAAATATATATGCTGGACCATATGCAGTTTCTACTTTTAGATATCCATTTGGATTAGTAGTTCTACGACTAATGTGTATAGGATTATTACCTAATATATTTTTATTTTTAGCGTCGTCATGCTTAATTTTATCTGCAAATGCCTGAGCGTCTCCTACCGTCTTAAAGAATAAAACGCAATCTTCGGCGCCATTGCCATTAGTTAGCTTTATTTTGTACGGAGCGTTTGTACTGCTGCGCGGGCAGATATTTACATTGTATGTTTGAGAGTCTGCACGGCGTCCATCGAGTTTATACATGAACATAAGTGGCATTATTTCTTTTTGTCCAAGTGTTTGACCAACAACCGCCCTAGAAAGGTGATTATTTTTATCTTTATTCGTTCCTAAATTACTCCCGGAGGCGGCCTGTGCACTCGTTTGAGTAGAAGTTACGGTTTGTCCATTTGCTGTGCCTGTCGCAGCGGCAGAAGAAGATTTAACTTCAGGAATCTGATCAGAAAAAAGTTTATGTGCAGACAATGCTTTCGCGAACGAAGAATCATCTATAAATCACTCTTTTTCCTCTTTCGTTTTCTTAGAAGCATCAAAATAAATTTCACATTGTTCTAATAACTGTATAAGCGCATTTTGAACGTCGTCGCTTTGTACATGAAGTCCTGTGGCTATAGCGTTAATATAACCATCTCATTTAAATTCTTGCCACTTAGTCGCTATGATCGCATCAACCAAGTTCTGGCTAGCCTTTGCAATAATCTCGCTTGCGGTCTCTGCGAGACCGACGGCCGCCAACTCTGGAGAAACATTTCCATTACGACATCCTAATATTATTTTCAAAATACGTTTTGTTTTATCTTCCATCATTAATTCTCCTTAGGTGCGCTATTAAATTAAAATTAATAATATCAATTTAATTTAGCGATAGTTACACTGATTAATTTATCTTTACTTTATTGGAATTAATCCTCTACATTTTGGAAAATTACTGCACCCATAAAATGATTTTCCATATTTACTTCGTCTAATGACCATATTTGCTCCACAGAGTGGGCACTTTTTTGCATCATTTTGCGGCATATCAGCATTAGATTTTATAGTACTTTCTAGACTATTATAAAAATCTGTTAAAAAAGAAATATACGGTTTTTTACCAGCTGCTATGTCATCTAATCCTTTTTCCATTTCGCGTGTTCAGCCAATGTTGATGATATTAGAAAAAGATTTATCTAAGAAATCGATAAGTTCGATTCCTTTATCGGTTGGAACTAAGCACTTCTTTGAATCGAGCGTACAATAATTTCTTGTTTTACTTAGGACGGTCTCAACGATCGTCGCATATGTTGAGGGTCGACCAATTTCCTGCTTTTGCAATTCTTTAATAAAAGTAGCTTCTTTAAATCTTGCTGGTGGTTGTGTGGATTTTTCAGCGATGTCTAGCTTAGTATCTTGTAATTCTTCTCCTTGTGAGAAAGTGTTTTTTATTGGTAAATTGGTCTCTGCGTCATCTGTATCTTTGTATGAGTACACTCGCCTATATCCCTCGTCCAAAATCTCAGAAGAAGTCATTAAAAATTTTTGATCATTATTATCTATTAAATAACCCGTCTCTGATATGATCGCATCAGGAAGAACTGAAGCAATTGTTCTTTGTCATATAATTTTATAGACCTTTTGAAGAAGTGTATTCTGATTATTTTTATTGAATAGATCAGGTGTCAACGCTGGGTCGGTTATTCTTAAGCACTCGTGTCCCTCTTGCGCGCCTTCTTGTTTTTTTACTTTTCGTGGTGCAACACAGTCATGTTCGCCATAATTATTTTCTACATACTGCTTTAGCATTGGAATAAACTCAAGTGACATATCCGTGTCATCTGTACGAATATATGTAATATTTCCGTTTTCAAATAACTTTTGTGCGCAAGACATTGCATCTTTAACTGAAAGACCGAGTTTACTGTTTACTTCTTGCTGAAAAGTCGCAGTACAGAACGGCGGTTTTGGCGATTCTTTCTTTTCTTTTCGACTTACCCCATCAATTATATATTTACCGTTACATGCGGCAATAATTTTCAGCACATCTTCTTTTTTATTTAATTTAGAGGTCTGTATTTCACTATTTCCAACAAACTTTGCTTTGAATGAATCGCCATTTTTCTTAAAAGTTAAACATAGCTCGAAATATTTTTCTGGAATAAAATTTTTAATTTCTTTTTCTCGATCAACAATCAGTTTAAGACCTGCTGACTGACATCTTCCTACCGATTTGGCGTTAATGCAGCTTCTTGCAATAGGAGATAATCTAAAACCTAACATTTTATCAATGGTCATTCTAGTTAAACCGGCATCAACTAAGTTTTCATCCATTTCTATTGGATGCTCTATTGCGTAAACAACAGCTTTCGGAGTGATCTCGTGAGTAACTGCTCTAAAATAGGTTCCTTTCTTTAGATTAAGAAATTTAATTAAGCTTCAGGCGATAACAAAACCTTCTCTATCCGGGTCCGTCATTACATATGTCATGTCTGAAGTATTGACGGCTGATTTTAATTTTGATACAACATCTTTTTTATCTGCAGATACTTTTAAATTTAACTCAAAATTTTTATTAGGATTAACGCCGGAATTATAATAGTCTCCGCCATTCGCAAGCTCCATGATATGACCTACTGACGCCATTACCGTAGCTAATTTATAGCCCGCTGCGTGTAAGTATTCTTTAACGTGCTTTACTTTATTTGGAGACTCCACAATAACTAATATTTTTTTATTTTTTAATTCTTTAATATCTATGTTATTCATATTTTTACATTTTATTTTTGTAAATAAGCGAAACAGCTGCATCACCCTTAGCAATTACGCGACCTGCGAAATCTGTCGTATAATCAAATTGTTTTTTGTACCAACCAAGTATCTTTCTTGACGGAAAATCTATAACGGTCTTATCGCCATTTGACTCGTTTCGGATGATTCCGAGAATTCTTCCATAAAAATCTTTAATATATTCGTCTCTTGCGTCCATACTTTTATCTCTTCTTTCTTTTTTTGCTTACATTGCCGGCATACTCTTTAAATTTGGCCTTTTTATATTGAACGCCAGCTTTTAAATTGGCATCAATAGACTGTTCGGCGATTTTTTTAGCATTATGCCTTGCGTTAAGCTCTTCATCCGACTCAACAACTTTAGTTCTTCCATTAATAACATTTTCGGCAAACTTTAGAATATTATATTCTTTTTTCAGCTCGTCATTTAACTCGATTTCTTTTTTTGCTGAAGAGGTTTTTATTGCGATATATTTTTTATAAATATCAAAAATTGCTTTCTTATCGTCTTCAGATTGATCTTCTAGTTTTCCATCTCGTGTTATATCTGATATCATTCCAAGTGCTTCTGGAGTAATTCCATCTAAGAATTGATATGCCTGTTCAAAAAATCTGGCAGCAACACCCGTGAGCTTATTCTCTTCGTACTTAAAAGCATCATTATAATAGACTAGCGTAATATCCGTTGGACGAAGCGCTAAAATTTCTTTATTGGGCATATTTGCGCACGTTTCAACGCCAATCTGATAATTTTGTTTTTTTGTTACTATTGGGTTAATAAATGTTTTTACTCCTGATGTAAATTTTAGACAAATAATTCTTTTATTTATACCAATCTGTGGAGCAGAGATTGCAAAATATTCATCCTTAGTATTAATAACAGTTTTTAATTTATTAATGATATCTTGAAGTTCTTCGGTGTTCATTCCTGTTTTTGTGATAAATTCAACCGGCTCGCTTGCTTCATTAATACTTTCGATTGGCACTAATTTATTTGGCATTGTTTATTCATTCTCCTATTCTATAATTATAATAATATACAATAAAACTAAAAACTCAATAACGTAAATTATTGAGTTTTTAGTTTAGTTAGATAATATCGTCTAATAATTTTTGTATGAGACCGAGCATGCTCTTATTTTCTTCTAATATGCCTGCCTCATCAACTCCTAATTGTTTAAACCACTTTTCTAGGCTAGAATGCTGCTCTGAATAATTTTTTTTCTTGCTCTTTCTATTTGGACGCTCAAGTAAATACACTATATACGCAATTCTATCTACATTTTCCTTAATATTATTAATATTTTCTTTTACTTCGGTTAACCTATCTTCTGTGATATTGCCATTTTTAACCGCGGTCTCATAATCGTGTAAGTCCTGCTTTAGTTCGACATATTGTTTAACAACGTCTAAATAGTATTTTTTAACATCTTTAACTGCCATACTAATTCTCCTGTTACTATAAATTATTATATGTGTCTAACATATTTGGAATTTTTGACAGCGCGTCATAATCGTCAATTTCCTCTAATAATGATATCTCTCTCACTGGGGCATTTACATATTTACTAATAGCTTTTTTTATCGCAGATTCATCATAATAAAACTGATCAAAATATAGTTCAAAATTATTTTCAGCACTTCCAGACATTATAGTATTTGGCATGTCTGGAAATATTGGGCCAAATCGTATCATCGTAACCACTCCGTCTACTGTTTTAGTTACTATATAATATTCAGTCGCGCCATCTTGTGCAACGGCACGAATGGCAGTTCTACCAGGATCGACAATATCAAGAGTCTGCTCAAAAGTTTTTGTCACTGAGTAGTCAATTAGCATTTACTTTATTCCTCTTTAATTTTTAGATAATATTTGTCGGCCTCAAAATTAGCAAATAAGAATAATAAATACTTCTTCTCATCTACTTCTAATTCAAAATAATTTGTCACTTCGACTGTAGTTTTGTTTGTATTTATAGTGAAGTTTGGATACTCGGTATTAATTGCCTCTTTTGATAACAATGAATATATTTTAGCGTATTCATTACTATCATCGAAGTCAATAATATAAAAACCATTTTCATATCGACCGGGCTTCTTTAGTTGTAATTTATTTAGTACTGCGCTATTCATGTGAATTTTCCTTATCGTTCTTATTATTAAAAGTCGCGTCAATTACACTACTATTCATCATATTAGCAGACATTGCCTTATTTAATATATCTAATACTGCATTTTTAACTTTTTCGCGCGACTCTCTACTCTGTGAAGCCTCTCCGTCCATGTGAACTTCATTATTTTGTTGATTAATAGTTATAAGAGGAGTCTGCTCGTTTACATCAACAACCTGAGCAGTTCCACGCTCTATTAAATCCTGTACAGTTTTTAAAGCATCCATCACTTCACGAGTCGTCATATTATCCGGTTTATCTGTAACACGCTTAATTGCTAAATCGGTTAAATTGTCCTGTAGTTCATTTAATTTATTTACTCTAATCATTGTTTTTTTGTTTTGATTCAAGTTAAATAAATAAGTTAAATCTTTTGTTTTTTCTACATCAGTTTCTGCGATTATTTGTGTTATTAAACTAGCGGATTCTTCATTTAGACTATTAGTATTAATAGTAACGAGATTGGTGTTTGGAGTATTTTCAGTAGTAGAACACTCAGATATTTTCTTATCCTCTGTTTCATTCTCTACCATATTAAATTTCCTTTTCGAATAACTTAATTAACTTATCTCTAAATTCATCTTCTAACTGTAATTCTAATGGGTTAATATTTTCTTCTAGACAATCTTTAATGGTTGCTTTTAATTTTTTGCTTGGAACGAACTTACATTGCATTTCAGCTAAATTTATGCTTAAATTACCGATTCCAATATTAATAACTACAATCTGATCCTTATTATTTTTTGCGTGAATAATTATATCACCGATACACAAATCTATTTTATCAACTAATTGCGTAAGTACATTTACGGGTAAACCGAGCAATACACTCAAATCAGTAATAACATTTTGAGGCGTCATATTAAATTTACTCCTTATTACTTTTCTTCTTTCTTTTTTATAGATCTAAGCGTTCTTATTGGATCGCGCTTACTGAGAAAATTTTCACTTTTTATTAATTGTTCTCAATATCTCTCAAAAGATCTATCTAATTTATATTGAACACTACTAATCATAATCTCTGAATTATCTTTTTTATGTGTAAACAACTCATGAATAAATAATAATCTCGTTTCAAATGTTCGAAAGTTTCTATCAAATTTTTTAATACGAGGTTGCCAATTAGGATCGCCTATCATTGTAGTCACCCCCAATATTCTCACTTATTCACTCTTTATCAATATTATATTGCTTCATTATTGAGATTAACTTTATATATAAATCTACGGTATCTTTTTGCTGGCTACTTGAGACGAAATCTATCTTTGCCAGCGCATCTTGCAGCTGTTCGCCATCAATATTTACATATTGATAGAGCAGCAGTGCACCAGATACTGTGCTTAGTTCTTCTTCTGTTGGAAATGTTACCGTCTTTCCGGCAAAATAAGTCATTAATCGATTTAGATTGCTGCCGTCTAATAAGTAGCAAATCTCACTCACTGTTTTATATTTTGGAATATCCTGCACTTTATATAAAAGAAATAACATCAACGAATAAACATCAGACAAGTGCAGCGTGTCTAGACTTTTTTTAGTTTTTGCGGTATTAGTCATAAGCAAGTTCCTCTCTGACGATGTTACTTATAATGGTATCGGTAGTAATATCGTCTAGTTCAGTTAATCTATTACACTCGATTACTTCATTTCTTATTTCATCGCATATCATTATTAATAACTTTTTTACATAAGCTTCTACTGTTTTTGGTAGATGCCAGAGCTTAATTACCGCTTTATTTGCGTCTAATTTATTTGTATTATCAATTAAATTAATTAAACTGATTAGTAACGATATCTTTATATTTTTGGCATTATCACAATCTATTCCAAGCGATGAATTTTTTAATACTCTATCTATAATTGCCGGTGCGGTTTCTAGTGAATCTTTTAGATAAAATCAATATTTGGAAGTTATTGCTTGTGAATCACGTACTTGACGTCTTAATTCATTTTGGCACATTCACGCGTCAAATTTTCTTTTAGTGGTATCGCTTGAGACTATCTGTTTGTAAGTTTCATTTTGATAATCGATCTTCATAGCGTGAAGAATTGACTTTGTATAATTTAAGCAAGATTTAATTGGCTTGATCGTTTTGCCTCTAATAACTTTTCCTTGATTTCAAATGTTTTTTCTCATCGCAAAATATAAACGACGGGCGGCATAAAAAGCATACGCGTCATATTCGTTGAAATTACTAAACATTCGTTTTTTTATTGCCAATGCTTTTACAACAAGTCATAAATAATTGTATATAGTATTTTCGACTTCAGGATACTTGCCGGGCTCGGCAATTTTATCGACGTTAGCATCTATATACATACACATTTCTGTATAACGCATGCCATCTGGTTTTTTTCAAATCATTTATTAATATCTCCAATTATTACTTATTATATAATATACAATAAATAATTACAAAACCGTACTGATTCCAGACTGATCTTTTAAGATCTCAATCGTAGAGTCAATTGGCAATTCTAATTCATCTGGATGATGCGATATAATAAATACGGACTCAGTCGAATTAAGCTCGGAATTTATGAGCGACATTACCGCTGCACAGCTCACTTTATCAAGGAAGTCTGTTAGCTCATCTAATACAATTATATTTGAATTGATATCAAAATATTTACTTAATAAATCTCTGATTGCGAACTGCAGAATTAAATCGATTCTCTGCTTTTCTCCACCAGATAAGTTATCGAACAATTTATTACAGTATGAAATATCTAACGCGTTACCGTCAAGATATATATCGAGATCTCGCGTACCAAAAACAATTTCACAATAGTCTTTGGCTTTGGAATTCAAGTACTCGATAATATTTGATAAGATATAACCTCTAAAATCTCTTGTAATTAATGTATTAATCTTATTAACTACCGCTAGATGCGCAGTCCAATTATTATAAGCTTTTTCAAGATCAACTTTTTCTGCGATGATTTTTGATAGCTCTACTGTTGCACTATTTAGATCATTTTTTAGTTGAGCAATATTATTATCCCAAGATTTTTCTTCTAGTTCTAGTTGCGCTAATTTAGTAGTAACCGCTTGTAAATCAAATGAGCATTTAGATTTTTCTTGCTCTTTTGTGCGCGTTAGCGCAAGCGTGTTTCTAATTTTATCAGACAATCGTTTTTCATCTTCCACATATTTAGAATCTATTTCTGCTTTATATTCTAAGTTTTTCTTATTAGCGATGGAAATATCATTATTCACGCTCGCGAGTTGTTCTTGCAGCTTAGATAGTTCTTGTTTTTGTGATGTCGTATCTGGTTTATGCACACCAATCAATTTTTGGTGGCAAGTTGGACAAATATCGGTAATTTTATCTAATCGTGCTATTTCTTTTTTTAGCGTTGAAATTTCTACTGATATCTGTGTCGCAATTTGGTTCAGAGGACTTACTTTAGCTGAATACGCTTCATATAGCTTAGCAGCACTATTTGCCTTGTCGGAATGCACTGCCACTAGTGCAGAATTATCATTGGTATATGTAGTACTGAGCGCTGCAATTTCGGTGTTCAACTCTTCTAGTTGTTTTTCTAATTTAACCTTAGAATCTGTATATGAGGTCTTCAACGTTGCAAAATCTGGTTTTATTGCGGAAGAAATCTTGGTTTTTAATTTGTTGATATTAGACTCGATTACTGATGCGTTAGTGCTACGAATAAGAATTCCATCGTGTAGTTCGCTTATTTGCGAATGAATCTCATTACCTCTGACCTTAATTCTTTCTTTTAAGTCTTCAATCATAAAATCAGATTTCGTAAGTTTTTCTAACAATTCTTTGCGACCAGACGGCGAAAATGAAGAAAATTTATTTGGCATTCCTTGACCTAAAATAATTATTGTAGAAATTAAATCTTTATCAACATCGGGAAGAGTGCTGCTTAATATTTTTTCTGATTCACGGATACCCTTTCCAGAAATATCATTTCCGTTTTTTATAATTTTTAAATCAGACTTCGGTGCAATAATACGAGTAATACAATAATCGTCTGCATCTACGCTAAAATCAACGCGCGTGTAACTTTCGGTCTCGTCGTTGCCCATATTCTTTAAATTTTTCGTTAGGCCATTAATAGTTTCTCCGGTGAGTGCAAAGCAGATACCGTTCCATAAAAATGATTTTCCAGACCCATTACTCAATGATTTATCTTTTATATAATTATTTCTGCCTTTAACCAAACAAAATCCACGATCCTTTAAAGAAACCTCAGCATGATTATAACTTCCAAAATTATGTAATACAATTTTATTGAAAATAATATTCATCTATCTTAATACCTCCAGGAGTTATGTTTATTGATTAATTTTGAATATGTCGGCTAATAGTGCTCAAAACTGCATCCAATGCTTTTCATACTCTTTATTATACATTTCTGATAGCTCATCGCGGGACACTTCAGCAAATTTTGCCTGCTTATTTCCAAATTTATCAAAAAATATTGATTTACAAGAAGCAAGACTATCATATTCAACTAGAGCACATGCAAGTTTATTTGCAATAGTAAAATAATATTCCTTTTTATTCTCGCTACTTTCAGTATTACCGGATAAAATTGCTAGATCTCGCATCATTTGTAGGTAAGTTACTATATAGATAAGACAATTCTGCTGAGAATTGACACAATCTTTTGTTATTTTATGTAGTTTTTTTAAATAAACTTTCGTTAATTTGTTTTTAATAGACTTGATATTCATTACTTACATAGCTCTCCAAGCTCATACTCAAGAATATCCGTATTATCTAAATGCTCTTTACAATAATTAACTAGCTTTTGCAGATGATCTCCTGCATGCAGCGATACAGTACTAGCCTTTATTTCTGGAGATACTGTATCGCGAGTAATAATTATTCGCGACTCCGCTATATTCTCTTTGTACTTTGAAATAGCAAGTTTTAAATTATCTACTAAGGTATCTTTGCACTTTATTGATAAAACGGCACGATTCT
This sequence comes from Waltera intestinalis, assembly GCA_963595075.1. Lineage (GTDB taxonomy): Bacteria > Bacillota_I > Bacilli_A > Erysipelotrichales > Erysipelotrichaceae > Holdemanella. The sequence continues at coordinate 3,264 of CAVBGZ010000041.1, read as the reverse complement.
TTAAGGATGCAAGTATAGATAAATCTTTTTCTTTATTTATTTCTAATTTATAAAAATTATATGCAAACGGATTTTCTATTAGTTCGTATTTAAGAGTATCGGTATCGATAATCATGACGTTGTGCGCGTATTTTCTTGCGTCTTCACCAAAATCTTTTCCGGTTAAATTTCCTAGGTTAATTACTTTACTTGAAATTTTTTGACCGTTATGTAAATGACCATTAATGCAGATATCTGCGATAGATTCAAGTTCACTTATTTCATACCCAACTTTAGATTCGACCGGTCCAAGTCTAATTCCTTTAATATCATTATGCGAAAGCAAGATCCTATGCTTTGCAGATGTCGTTTTAAACACTTCAGAGAGTGGTTTTCTTTCACTTTCGATTGCGTATGGTAAAAAGGCTAATTCGGTGTTTTCAACTAAAATTTGCGTTGGAGTTGATACAATAGTCCTATGATCGCCCTCTAAAAATTTTGTTGAGCTATAGTCTAAACAACTAACGCCACTTTCATGATTACCTACAAGAAAATAATGTGGTAATGCTGACCATTTAATGTCCTTAGCTGCTGTGATTTCATATTGATTAAGATCTGGCTTATCAAAAAAGTCGCCTAAACAAATAATCATGGAGCATTTTTGATTATCTGCTAATTTTTCCGCCCAGTTAACAGACTCGATCTGATTTTCTAATCTTTTAGAGTATTTTTGCCCATATCCATGAATAATTGATGCTTTTTCACAAAAATGATTATCAGTATAAAGTAAAATTTTCATTAATCTTCCCAGCCCCTTCCATGTGTAGAATTAATTAAATCATAGGCAGTATCTAACAATTTTACAAAATCTGTATATGATTCCCAATCTACGATATAGGTTTGGACACTATCACCATTCGAAGTAAAACAACAATTATTTATTGTAGGATTAAAATAAATCTCGCATATCTTAACACTATCACCATTATATAATTTTTTAAAAATAAGAGCAGTTTTTTCATCAGAGTCTTGTAAATAAAATGAATGTGCTCGTTGTATTTCTTTGGACATTTACGGCCTCCTATTAGTTAACAAAACAAGTTGCGGCAATTTCAGCCATTCTAGTGAGTGCTACAAGTGGATAGTCTCTTCTAATATCATACATATCGCCTCCATAACCGTCATTAGAATTTGAGAAACAAATCGCTTCAATTTGCTCATCTGCAAAATTGATAAATTGTTTAGCAATCATAAATGAGTTGAAGTACAAATCACCAAACTTTCTTCTATTGCTCGCAATCTTCCAAGCGCATACCGCCGTCCAAGAATCAGTCGCTTCGTCTTTTACATTTTTTAAATATGCTTCATAGTATTCTGCACGATATAGCTCTTTAAATAGCGCAACTTTAATAATATCTTCTTTTGAATATCTTTCTGGACAATATGCACCACATAAATTTCCAAGCTCATAGCAAAGATTTAATGAATACTCACACAAACTACCGGCATAAGATCTGTCTCCGTAAATAGAAATTGGTTTATTAAAATAATCAACAGAATCTAGATATTTTGAAAGAAGCGTAAGATCAATATTCAACTTAGATAAAATCTCTAAAAACTTAATTTTATTATTACTAATCTGCTCTTCTGTAAGCATATCTATTTCTCCTTTTTTATTTACAAAGTTCAACAACAACAGTATCAATGATATTTTTAGAAGTGTCTGCCGCACATTCGCCTATAGCAAAAATATTTAAACCAGAGTCAACTCTTCCATTGGCGTCTACATTAATTTTATTAGAGGAATCTTTTGTTAGAATTGCGTTAAAATTATCTTCAACGTCCGGAACTCTTCTTAAAAATGCAAACACGACATCGCAGTCAATTTTATTATAAGTACTTAACTCGACCTGTTTAATGCTATGTTTATTTAAAATAAAATTAGAAATAAGTGTATTTTGCAGATAGACAACATTAGAGTTCTTTTTGCTTATTTTGGCGGTAGACATGTTTTGCTGACAGAAAAATACTTTTGCCGCCTTAGAGGAAATAGCAGAAAGTGTTTGCTTTAACGGTAAACAATCTCCAAAAATAATAACATTCTTATTGGCTAAATCAATATTTTCATTATAACTATAATAAAGATTATCGGCATCCACACCAACCGTTTGCCGCTTTCCGCCGAGTGCGAGTACAAGTTTTTTTGCACAGATAATTGAATTGTCTTTAAGATAAATAATGATCATACCATGATTATATTTAATAAACGTTGCTTCATTAATATAATAATCCAAATCAAGATTTTTTGCCGAATATCTCTCAGCGGCACTTCGAGAAATAATCGCGCAAGAGGCTTTTAATAGTTTGCTTGCGCATAATGTGTCAAACTTATTCAGCAGATAATCGGAATCGTTGTTTTTTCCAATAATAACTACGTCGTATAATTTATTCATTGTATCCTCCTCTTTATTTTATTATAATATACAGCAACAAAGCGTCTTACATCTTAAATTGAAGCGCCATATTTTAATTTATATTGCTCTAATACTTGAGTATAATTTTCTAAGCCGGTCCATTTGCACGCCGGTTGTGTGGCAGTGCCTTTTTCTCTTAGATCGCGCTTCCAAATAGAATGATATGGACAGAGATTTTTTCCAGCTTCTGGCTGGTTTGGGTTAGTAGCGCTATATTCACACCAAGCGCACAATGCGGATGGGATAGGGTGAAAGTCGCCAGATTCGATTCTACTGAAATCTTTACATAATTCTTCTTCACCATGTGCAACGATCTCTCTTGTTGGTAATTCTGCTGTATAGGTTTCATTAACCAATGGCAAATAATACTGACATTTTATCTTATCGTAATCAACGTGATATATTTCTTTTACAGCGTGAGCATAGACCGCAAACTGTAATGGTGCTTTTATATCATGTCCTTTAATTTCTGGCCAAGTTTTTATATCTTGTAAGTAATAAACTCCAGACTTTTCATCAAATAGTAGTCTATCAATGCTACCTGCAAAAATCTTTTCGCCGATAGTGGTTGAAAATTTAACTTCAGCACCCACTATTTTCACGTTAATGTCAGCTTTGAGCCAGTTCTCTAAATTTGTAATACTATTTTCTAGATAATAGTATCCTTTTTCTGAGTATAATCTTCCAGTTTTATCCGGCTCTAAAAAATCATGTCTATACTTTTGTTCTAACTTTGCCATTGTAATTATAAAATCATTTTTTAATTTTATATAATTAATTGGCTGTGCAGATTTTAAGCAGTTCATAATAC
>CAVBGZ010000040.1:0-18233 GCA_963595075.1 Waltera intestinalis | reverse complement strand
AAAGAATTCGAAGTATTCGTACGGAAGAAAGTGATATTGAATTCTTCCCAATGGACTTCCAAAATGATGGAGAGTTTGTTGGTGGATGTATTGCGGGTGGAAGAAACTATTTCCACATCAATTCAAATGGAGATGCAGAACCATGTGTATTCATCCATTTCTCGGATTGTAATATTAAAACACATTCCATTTTAGAAATGCTTCAATCACCATTATTCATGGCTTATCATAAAGGACAACCGTTTAATCGAAACCATTTAAGACCTTGTCCAATGCTTGAAAATCCAGAATTATTGGTAAAGATGGTACATGAAACAAAAGCACATCAAACCAATGAAGAATCACCAGAAGAAGTTGAACATCTTTGTGCAAAGACACAAGATTATGCCAAAAAATGGGCACCTGTTGCGGATGAAATTTGGGCAAACCAAACCCATAAAAAGCCTTCTTATGAAAACTTCACAAAGGAGAAAAGGGAACATCCAGAGCTTGCGGCTTTTGAGCATGCGGATGGAACCGATTCGATTGACTAGGAAGAAGAAATTCTTCCTTTTTTTTGATAAAATAAAGTCATGAAATTAGAAACAAGAAATATTTACTCAGGTGAATTAGATTACGATAAATTTGGAAGAATGCTTGATCATCCGACACAATGTTATAAATTTTATTGGTTAGAAGCGATTATGAATTTGTTTGTCAGTAAAACAACTCTTACCTTTGATGAAATCATCGATGAAATGATCGTACTAGCTTGGTATTCTGTTACACAATATCATCTCTTTTTAGGACCTATTATTGATGGGAAAAGACGAGATGCGATTGGTGGATGTATTGAGGCACTTTTAGATCATACAAATTTAAATGAGTTTTCAAAGAAAGAAGAAATTAAAAAAGCTTTATCTGACAATGCATCTCTTACAATTAAATATAAGAAAACATTGGCTAAATATGTTCCCTATAAATTATTGACGAGCTTTTTAGATGAATTAAAAAAAGAAAAAAGCGATGCCTATAAAATTGATTATATGAAAGATATGAATCAAATTATTAAGCTTCCATATATCATCGAGAATGGTGAAGGACTACAAAAGAAGGTCGTAATTCAAGAGGAATGGATTTCTTTTCTACAAGATAATTACGCGATTATAAAAAATTGGATCCAATACAATAAAATTCAGTATCTACAAATGATTAATCCAGGTGTACCAGGTATTATTAATAAGTTAGAAGATCAAACGAATAAACAAAGACATCTGGAAAATGTAAGAGACTTATGGAAAGCGAATGTATCCATTTCAAAAAATGGAATCATCGATATTTATACACGAGATACATTAGAATCTAATTTTGACATCGACCATTTTATCCCATGGTCTTATGTATCTCATGATGAAATATGGAATCTGATTCCATGTAACTCAAGTGTAAACCGTTCTAAAAGCAACAATCTACCCGATTGGAATAGCTATTTTAATCCAATGGCCAATCTAGAATTTGAACTATATGAAAATATCCATAAGTATGATTCTATCCATACTTTGTTTAATAAATGTAAAGTCAAAAATCTACAAGCCCTATGGGCTATTGATGAATTATATATTCCAAATAATACCAAAGAGATATTTGTGAACAAATTAGAATCGCATCTACACCCATTGTATGAATCTGCAAAGCTTCAAGGATACAGGCAATGGAGAGTTTGATTTTTTTTAAGAAAATTCCTAAAATTTGGGATTTTTTCACATTAATTTGTAATAATAGAAGTGTCTTTTAATAATGTGTCCTGTTTTGACAGGGAAAAAACCAGCTTCAACACGCTGGTTTTTTCTTTTTTTTTAGAATGAAACATGATATTTTATTTGTGGTGGTTATTCTCAATCGAGAATAACGGAAAGGATTTTATGAAAGATTCTTATCAACGAGACATATCCTATATGCGCATTTCTCTAACGGATCGATGTAACTATGCATGTAGTTATTGCCGACCTGAAATAGCTGAACATCTTAATCATTCAGATATATTAAGTTATGAAGACCTTTTAAAAATCTGTTCTTGCGCGATTCAATTGGGCATTGTGAATTTTAAAATCACAGGCGGAGAACCAACCATCCGAAAAGACTACATTCAATTTATTCGACGCTTAAAAAATCTATCAGGCACAAGGCAAGTTACACTTACCACAAATGGATCTTTATTATCTGAGCCTGCTTTAGATGAATTGAAAAGAATTGGTATTGACGGAATTAATTTTTCAATTGATAGTCTAAATAAGGCGGAATATCAGAAAGTTTGTAAAAAAGATTGTTTAGATTCTGTTTTGCACAATCTAGAATATGCCTACCATATTGGCATTAAAGTAAAAATCAATTGTGTGGTTGACGATACATTTCCAATCGAAAGAATGACATCTTTTCTAAACTATATTCAAGATAAAGATATCGCAATACGCTTCATTGAACTTATGCCACTAAGACTCAGTCAAAGAAGTGATAAGATTCAAAAACTTGAAAATAGGTTGCTCTCAGAATATGAAGCCATTCCTTATGAAAAAAAGTTAGGCAATGGGCCAGCACACTATTATAAGATAACAGGCTATAAGGGATATGTAGGATTTATTGAAGCACTACACTCTAAATTCTGCTCGAACTGTAACCGCATAAGACTTAGTAGTATTGGGTATTTGAAATTATGTTTATTCTACCCAGACGGAATCCATTTAAAACCCTATTTAAATAACGAAAAAGAATTGCTTGAAACAATGAAACAAGCTCTATTAAAAAAACCGAAGGAACATCATTTTGAAGATGAAGATTCCTTAACTATTATGAATCAGATTGGAGGATAAGATGGAATTTACACACTTTGATAAAAAAGGAAATGCCATTATGGTTGATGTGTCTGAAAAACAAGTGACTTCTAGAACGGCCATTGCACAAGGATACATTCAAGTAAATGAAGAAATTATTCAATCGATACAAAATTCGACAAATGCCAAAGGCGATGTTTTACAAGTTGCACGTATTGCCGGAATTATGGCCACAAAAAAAACAAGTGAACTCATCCCCTTATGTCATGGGTTAAATTTAACTAAAGTCAGTGTGGATTTTGAAATCAAAGATACAAAAATCTATGCCTATTGCACAGTAAAATGCGATGGAAAAACAGGCGTAGAAATGGAAGCATTAACAGGTGTCAATATGGCCTTACTAACCATCTATGACATGTGTAAAGCCATCAGTAAATCTATGGTGATTTCAGACATTCATTTAGTTAGTAAAAGTGGAGGAAAGAGTGGTGAATTTAAATGGCAGGAATCGTAAAAGCTATCTGTATCAGTGAAAAAAAAGGAACTGAAAAACACCCTGTTTCTTCTATTCATGTTATTGAAGATTTTGGACTCGAAAACGATGCGCACGCAGGCAAATGGCATCGACAAGTCTCATTATTATCTTATGAACAAAGAGAAAAATTTAAACAAGAAGGTGCTAACGTACAAGATGGATCTTTCGGAGAAAATTTACTCGTATCCGGAATTGACTTTTTAAGCTATCCAGTCGGTACCCAATTTAAAATTGGTGACGTCATACTTGAACTTACACAGCTAGGAAAAGCCTGCCACTCACATTGTGCCATCTATCATCAAGTTGGAAAATGCATCATGCCTCATTATGGCGTTTTTACTAAAGTCATCACTGGAGGAAACATAAAAGTTGGAGATACAGTCGAAGTTCTTACATGTAGCGATACTCGATTTAGAGTTGCGATTGTTACGCTCAGTGATTTAGGCAGTGTGGGAAAAAGAGTCGATGAAAGTGGTCCACTCATTCAAAAAATCATGGAAGAAAATGGATATAACGTAACGAGTCTTTCTTTACTTCCCGATGAAGAAAAAGAAATATCCGATCTTTTAATCAATTTAGCTGATCGTTGTCAAAACGATTTGATATTAACTACCGGAGGAACAGGCCTGAGTCCTAGAGATGTAACACCAGAAGCCACACTAAAAGTTATGAGCAAAAATGTACCTGGAATCAGTGAAGCTTTACGCTATGAATCCATGAAATATACAAATAAAGCCATGCTTTCGAGGGGCGTAAGTGTTATTCGAAATGAAACGCTCATTATTAATTTGCCAGGCAGTCCAAAAGCCGTACAAGAAAGTTTAGACATTCTATTAGAACCATTAAAACATGGTTTAGAAATCATGAAAGGAAAAGCACACAATTGTGCAAGGAAATAGTATGGATTTAACACCAATATGGATTTCATTAAAAACCGCATCCATCACAATTGTGATCACATTTATATTAGGGCTCTTAGCTGCATGGTGGATGATCTCAAGAAAAAGTGAAGTTACGAAAATGATTTTTGACGGCATCTTTACTTTACCTATGGTCTTACCACCTACTGTAGCCGGATTCTTTTTATTACTTGTGTTTGGCGTAAACCAACCTATCGGAAAACTCTTTATGAATCTTTTCCATGTGCGCATTGCCTTTACCTTTAGTGCAACCGTGATTGCTGCCGTTGTGATCTCTTTTCCACTGATGTATCGAAATGCACGAGGCGCCTTTGAACAAGTGGATGCCGATCTTGTACATGCCGCAAGAACCTTAGGCATGAGTGAATGGACTATTTTTTATAAAATCCTAATTCCCAATGCTCTACCTGGCATTATTAGTGGAGGCGTCTTATCTTTTGCCAGAGGTCTAGGAGAATTTGGCGCTACAGCCATGCTTGCGGGAAATATTATTGGAAAAACAAGGACATTACCCGTAGCTGTATATAGTGAAGTTATGAGTGGAGACATGGATGCAGCTGGATTCTATGTAAGCATTATTGTTGCGATATGTTTTACGGCAGTCATTCTTTTAAACCTCTATCAAATTTATGTCAAGAAAAAAAGGAGTTACTAAAATGAGCTTATATGTAAAAATATTTAAACACTTGGCTGAATTTGATCTAGACGTTGAATTTGAAGTGAATCAAAAGGTCATGGGACTTATGGGAGCAAGTGGATCAGGCAAAAGCATGACGCTCAAATGTATTGCCGGCATTGAAACGCCGGATAAAGGAAAAATCATTTTAAATGATAAGGTCTTATTTGATTCTGAAAAAAAGATCAATATTCCCATTCAAAAAAGAAATGTAGGCTATCTTTTTCAAAATTATGCTCTATTTCCCAATATGAATGTACACGACAATATTATGTGCGGCTTAAAAGCCCATAAGATATCGGATATGGAAGAAAAGATAGATACTGTATTAAAACAATTTCACATTACAGAATTAAAAGAAAGATATCCCAATCAATTATCTGGTGGTCAGAAACAAAGGGTCGCTTTGGCAAGACTAGTCGCCTATGATCCAGACGTACTCTTATTTGACGAACCCTTTAGTGCATTGGATGAAGATTTAAAAGAAGGATTAATGAAAGAATTAAAAACAGTATTAAGTGTAGATAAACCGGTTATTTTCGTTTCACACAATAAAGAAGAAGTTCAATATTTGTGTGAGCGTAAATATAAAATAAAACAAGGAATAATGGAGGAGAAAAAATGAAAAAAATTCTAAGTGTTTTATGTGCATCTGTTATGGCTGCAAGTTTAGTAGGCTGTTCAAGTAGTACAGAAACAACTACAGCGACAAAATCAACAAAGAAAGTGAAATTAACGATTGCGGCTGCTGCAAGCTTGGAAAATGCATTCGAAGATGAATTAATTCCAATGTTTGAAAAAGCCAATGAAGGCTACACAATTGAAGGTGTTTATGACAGTAGTGGAAAACTACAACTTCAAATTGAACAAGGCTTAGATGCGGACGTATTCTTTAGTGCTGCCACAACACAAATGAATGCACTACAAGATGAAGATTTAATTGATGCGGATTCTGTATCTAATGTTCTAGAAAACAAATTGGTATTAATCAAAGGAAAAGACATTGAAACAAGTGTGACTTCATTTGAAGATATCGCGAATGCAGACATGATTGCCGTAGGAGATCCAGAAGTTGTTCCAGCTGGACAATACGCAAAAGAAGCATTAACAAATTTAGGTGTATGGGATTCTATCCAAGATAAAGTGACTTTGGCAGGAAATGTAACGGAAGTATTAAGTCAAGTTGAAACAGGAAATGCGAGTGTAGGTTTAGTTTATGCTACTGATGCTGCAAGCTCAGACAAAGTCGAAGTAATTGCTGAATGTGACAATAGTTTACTTGCTAGCCCAGTATTATATCCTGTAGGACGTGTTTCTACTACAAAACATAAAAAGGCTGCTGATAAATTAATCAAATTCTTAAAGAGTGAAAAAGCTTTAAAAGTATTCAAAAAATACGGATTCATTGGAGCTTAGTATGAAATTAGTCAAGACAGAAGATGCCGTTGGACATGTTCTTTGTCATGACGTTACCCAAATTATTAAGGGCGTCACAAAAGGCGCTCTTTTTAAAAAGGGACACATTGTGACAAAAGAAGACATTCCACTATTATTATCCATCGGCAAAGAAAATTTATATATTTGGGAAAACGATGAAACGATGATGCACGAAAATGATGCAGCCATGGTTTTATTATCGATGTGCCAAAATGAATATATGAAACATGGAAATATATCGGAAGGAAAAATTGAACTTTCTAGCACAATTGATGGACTATTAAAAATAGATTCGAAAGCCCTTTATACAGTCAATTCCTTTGGACAAATGATGATTGCGACTAGACACAGTAATACGGTTGTACATGCAGGTGATAAACTTGCAGGTATGCGCATTATTCCTTTAGTGATTGAAAAAGAAAAAATGGAAAAGGTAAAAAGCTTAATAAATAAGCCGATTTTAGAAATAAAACCTTTTGTATTAAAGAAAGCGGCCATCATTACTACAGGAAGTGAAGTGTATAAAGGAAGAATTAAAGATACGTTTACACCTGTAATCGAAGAAAAATTAAAAGAATATGGATGTAGTATGGTTTATCACGAAATTTGTGATGACGATGATAAAATGGTTACACAAAAAATCAATGAAGCCTTAGAAATGGGTGTAGATATTGTTCTTTGTACAGGTGGAATGAGTGTGGATCCAGATGATCGTACACCGCTTGCGATTAAAAATACGCAAGCTGACATCATCAGTTATGGCTCACCCGTACTTCCAGGCGCTATGTTTTTACTTTCCTATAAAGGAGATGTACCAATTGTAGGACTGCCAGGATGTGTGATGTATTCAAAAAGAACGATTTTTGATTTAGCTTTACCTCGTTTAATGGCGAAAGATAAAATTACCGCTAGTGAACTTGCATCTTTAGGTGAAGGTGGTTTATGCTTAAACTGTGATATTTGTACATATCCAAATTGTGGTTTTGGCAAAGGATGGTAGACTATGCAGTATGACATGAAGATTCGAGTATTTAATCAACACCCCAATTTTGGTAAAGGCTGTGTTCAACTTTTAAAGTTATGTGATGAATATGGCTCACTTTCAAAAGCCTATAAAGCAATGGGGATGTCCAATTCAAAAGCTTGGCGCCTGATTAAACAGGCACAAGAAGATTTGGGTGTCATCCTTGTACACACAAGTAGTGGTGGAGCACATGGTGGAGGTTCCATATTAACGCCAGAAGGAAAAGATATGGTGGATAAATACGAACGTTATTGTGCTAGGGTCAAAGAGCTTTGTGATCAAGCTTTTAAGGAAATATATGGTGAATAAGGAAGAATGCATCATCATTACCTTTAAGACAATGAGTGATGCGATGAATCTTGAATCCAAATGTCAAAATGGCCGAATCATCCCTGTTCCTAGTTCTATTAAGGCTGGATGTGGCATGTGTTTTATGTCAAAAGATTTAGATATGAATTGGAAAAAGTATTTAGATGATAATCAAATTCAATATGAAGATATACATAAGGTGGAATTTTAGATGGATGAAAAAATATATTGTAAAAGCGGAGGATGCTCCGCTAAGTTAGGAGCCAAAAAACTAAGTCATATATTAGAAAAAATAGAAACGTATAAGGATGATCATTTACTTGTTGGCTTTGATTCAAGAGATGATGCAGCTGTCTATCAAATAGATCAAGATCATGCCTTTGTATCAACATTAGATTTTTTTCCACCCATGGTAAGTGATCCTTATTTATATGGACAGATTGCTGCAACCAATGCCCTTAGTGATATTTATGCGATGGGAGCGATACCTAAAACAGCATTAAATATCGTTTGTTTTCCAGAAAATGAAGATTTGAATATCCTTGGAAAAATCATTGAGGGTGGTAATTCGAAGTTGCTAGAGGCCAAATGTGCTTTGGCTGGAGGCCATTCGATACGTGATGATTCCATTAAGTATGGGTTAAGCGTTACAGGGCTTGTGCATCCGAGTCATATAAAGAGAAATAATGAACCAGAAATAGGGGATGTATTGATTCTTACAAAAAAGTTAGGTGTAGGATTATGCATGAATGCCCTTCGATTAGAAGATTGTACACAGGAAATACAGGATGAAGTTTTTAAAAGTATGACCACTTTAAATAAGTATGCTTTCGAAGCTTTGAATCCATATGAAATTCATGCACTTACAGATGTGACAGGATTTGGCTTGTTGGTTCATTTAGATGAGATGCTTGATCAAAAAAAGAGTGCAATCATATATGCGGATAAAATTCCTTATTTTAAGGATTGTCCATATTATGTAGAAGAATTTTATTTAAGTGGTGCAGCACAAACCAACCGAAATAGTGTGGATGGAAAAATAAAATTTACGAATTGCTCGTTTTTTGATGAAGAAATCTTGTTTGATCCACAAACCAGTGGTGGCCTACTAGCAAGTGTGCCTAAAAAGTATGTGGAACAGATTCAAAAGGAATTTAATTGTTATGTGATTGGAGAAATCACTGAGAAGAATGAATATAGTGTAGAGGTAGTAAGATGAAAAAATTAGATTGTAGAGGATTAGAATGTCCACTTCCAGTTGTGAAAACGAAGGAAGAATTAAAGAATGAAGACAGTGTGTATGTATTAGTAGATAATAAGGTTGCGGTTGAAAATTTAACAAAATTTGCGAAAGTAAAAGGATATACAAGTCAAAACGGAGAAGAAGGATCTGACTATTTTGTGGAAATATCTAAAAATGGAGAAGTGGAAAAGCAAGAAGTAAAACTCGTTCCATGTACAACTGGAAAGATGGTCGTTGTTTTTTCAAGTGATAAAATGGGAAGCAATCCAGATTTAGGTAAAATCTTGATGAAAGCTTTTGTCTTTGCGCTTACGAAACAAGATGTATTACCAGATACATTAATTTTCTATAATGAAGGTGTGAAATTAACAACGACAGAAGGAGATATTTTAAAAGATATTCAAGCCTTAGAATCACAAGGTGTTGAAGTTGTCAGTTGTGGAACTTGCCTTGAATTCTTTGGCTTAAAAGAAGAATTAAAGGTAGGAACCATCACAAATATGTATGATATTGTTGAAAGGCAAGAACAGGCGGCTAAAATCATTAAGCCATAAAATGTATGAAAGAGTGTGTAATTGTTCGTGGTGGCGGCGATATTGCGACAGGCACGATTTATAAATTAAGAAAATGTGGCTTTCGCGTTCTTGTCTTAGAAGTAGAAAATCCTAGCGCTATAAGAAGAAATGTGGCCTTTTGTGAAGCTGTATATGATGGAAGTAAACAAGTTGAAGATATGCGATGTATACTAGCGCATTCACTTTTAGAATGTGAACAAATCATGGATGAAGGACATGTTGCGATGTTGATAGATCCAAAGGGAGAATGTATATCATCTGTAAAACCGATTGCGCTTGTGGATGCGATTTTAGCTAAGAAAAATTTAGGAACAAAAAAAGATATGGCCAAACTTACGATTGCTCTAGGACCTGGCTTTGAGGCAGGAAAAGATGTGGATGTAGTTGTAGAAACGATGCGCGGTCATAAATTAGGTCGTTTAATTTATGAAGGGTATGCCATTAAAAATACAGGAATACCTGGAAATATTGCGGGATATTCTAAAGAAAGAGTAATTCATTCTCCTTGTGAAGGTATTTGTCACAATGTGAAGAAAATTACAGATATTGTTGAAAAAGGGGAAATTCTTGCGTATGTGGATGATACACCTGTGTATGCGAGTATGTCTGGTTTACTAAGAGGATTGATTCGAGATGGATATTTTGTAACTTGTGGGTTTAAAATGGCAGACATTGATCCTAGGAAAGATGAATATGACAACTGTTTTACGATTTCAGATAAGGCCCGTTGCATTGCCGGAGGTGTAGTGGAGGCGATTTTGCATGATTTATCTTGATCAAGCCGCTACAAGCTATCCTAAAATTCAACCAGTAAAAGATGCGGTAAATAAGGCGATGGACATGGCTGGAAATGCGAATCGTAGTATGAAATTATCAACTTCTCGATTGATCTACAATACTCGACAAAGAGTTGCGGATTATTTTTCTGTTTCTGATTTTCGTCATGTGATTTTTAATAGTGGGAATACAGAAAGTTTAAATACATGTATCTATGGAATTTTAAAAGAAGGCGATCACGTCATCACGACGTATGCCGAACATAATAGTGTATTACGTCCTTTATATGATTTAGAACAAAGAGGAATCATTCAACTTACGATTTGTGCTCCGTATTTAAAAGATATAAGAAAAAAAATAAAAGTAAATACGCGTATGGTCATTGTGAATCATAGCTCGAATGTGACGGGGAAAATCTATGATGTGGATACAATTGGAAAGTATGTTCGTTCAAAAAACATTTTAATGATGGTCGATGCTGCTCAAAGTGCAGGACATATCCCTGTTTGTATGGAAAATATAGATATCTTATGTTTTAGTGGACACAAAGGCTTACTTGGTGTAAGTGGTATTGGTGGAATTTGTTTAAGAGATGAAATTGAAATCGGTTGTTTAAAGATGGGTGGGACAGGTTTTGATTCCATGAATAAAAAACAACCAGATTCTTATCCTGAACATTTAGAGGCAGGTACAATGAATTTACTTGGAATTGCTTCTTTGAATGCGGGTACTCAATATGTGATGGAGCATCAAAAAGAGATTGAAAGAAAAGAGCAATCTTTGATGAAAAGACTGTATTCGAATATAGAAGGCATGCATAACTTAATTGTGTATAGTACTTTGTTAAATTCGACACCTATTTTTGCGTTTAATATTATGGGTATGGATAATACAAAGGTAGCGGATATTTTACTTAATAAATATGGAATCGTAACACGTTGTAAGATGCATTGTGCACCTTTGATGCATCAACATTTAAAGAGCGATGGCCTGGTTCGTGCATCTTTTTCTTTTTTAAATACAGAAGAAGAAATGGATATATTTGTACAGGCTTTAAAAGAAATGTGTGGTGAATAAAATGATAATGAGTGTCATTGGTTCTGGTGGAAAAACATCGTATATTAAAGAATTAGTAGATCAATATAGAAAAGAGAATAAAACTGTTTTAGTAACGACTACTACGCATATGAAGATGGAAGAGAATACGTTGGTTAATCCGAACTTTGATCAGGTTATGTATGAGATAAGTAGAAATGGATTTTGTCATGCAGGAAATAGAACGGATGATGCTAAGATTTGTGCACTTGATCAAGATCTTTTAAATCAATTAAAGAAAAGTGTCGATGTGGTTTTAATTGAGGCGGATGGTTCCAAACAGCTTCCTTTAAAATGTCCAAATGAAAATGAACCTGTAGTTGATATAGATAGTGATGAGATTGTTTTTATTACTAATTTAAAGGGGTTAAATTGTAAGGTAAAAGATGTTGTTCATCGTTATGAATTATTGGGATGGAATCCAGAACAAGTCGTAACCGCAAATAAGATTCAAGAGTTGGTTCGTGTTTATTTAAAAAAATGTCCAAATATGAAGATTCGAGTGAATGGAGCAGATACTTTGTATAAGCGTGCTTTGAAAACGTTGATTGAAGAAGATAAAGATGTAAATTTGATTCAACCATTTTGGTTTGAATCACAGCCAAAGCTTGTTTTATTAGGAGCCGGTCATGTATCTCAATATGTGGCTAAAATGGCACATATTTTAGATTTTTATACAATTGTAGTGGATTCAAGAGAAGAATTTGCGAATAAGGAATGTTTTCCTACAGCGAATGAAGTACATTGTGTGGATTTTAGTGAGATGGAAAATGTTTTACCAAATGATAAGAATACGTGTTATGTGATCGTGACACGTGGACATAAGGATGACAGATTGTGTCTAGAAAAAACGATTCATCGCCCTCACTTATATTTAGGGATGATTGGTTCGAAATCAAAAGTACATAAGACGTTTTGTGATTTAGTGGATGCAGGATATACAAAAGAGGAATTAGATGGTGTATATGCACCGATTGGTTTGGATATTTTAGCTCAAACTCCGGCTGAAATCGCAATCAGCATTTTAGGGCAAATTATCCAAATTAAAAATGCCCGCTATACAGCAAGTATAACGGACGAGTTAAGAATGAGTAAAGAGCATGGCGTTTTGTGTATTATTACTTCAAAACATGGCTCAAGCCCTCGTAGTGTTGGCAGTATGATGCTTGTAAATGAAGAAAAAGTGATTGACACCATTGGTGGTGGAAAGATAGAGTATCAAGCTATTCTTGATGCGAGAGAAACCAATCATGTTTGTGTACGACATTATGAATTAAATAATTCACAAGGAGCTACTCTAGGCATGATTTGTGGTGGCAATAATGATGTACTATTTATTCCAATTTAAAAAGGATCCAATCTATTTTGGATCCTTCATTCGATTTAGACGTTTTGCGCTAATAAGCAATCTTAATTCGGTTGCGACTACGTTGCATGGAGCTTCCATAAAATCTAAGATACCTGAAAGAGTGGATGCGAATGCCAATAAAGAAATGGGTAATCCCATTTGTTTTAATAGCACCGTATAACAAGAGAATTCTCCACCTGAAACAGGAGGATAACTGACAGACATTAAGAAGGCCAATAACCCTAAAATGAGAAGATTACTTAAATTTAAGGCTTGTCCTTGACTGGTGATGGCAGCTGACATAAAGAAGATAAATTCACAAGCGATAAATGGCTTATGAATGACAGTTCCAATTGGTAAAGAGAAACCGACTAATTTAGAATCAACGCCAAACTTCGTCTCACATGCTTCATAGGCTTCACTAAAAGAAGCAGAGCTGACACTCGATATTAAAGTAGCATCAATCGTTGGTTTTAATATTTTAAAAATTTCTTTTGATGGAACATTTAAAACTTTACTTGTTTTTCTAAAGTAAAGAATCATCACGACTGTTGTGAATAGGATAAAGGAGATGAACATTCTAGAAAAACTGATAAATTGTTGAATGTTGGCAGAAAGTCCAACGTTGACAACACTTAGATAAATGAATCCTGGAAGCATAAGTTCAAATCCTGATATGATTTTTGTCAATAAAATGTTACATTCATCAATGAGTGAAGGAATGATTTTAAGTTGTTTTTGTAGAAATAATAAGGCTACTCCAATCACGATTCCTAAGAACACCACTTGCATCATGTTTTCATTGACAAAAGGGGAGAAGATATCGTCTGGGACGGAATCTTTTAAAAATTCTAGAAAAGGTAAAAGAATATCTCCTTTTTGAAAATTAAAATGAAAAGGGAAAATAATGGCACAAAGAACAAGGGCCACACATTCGATTCGAAAAACGCCAACTAAGAAATTGATACAGGCATCTTTTCCAATCGTTGATAAAATACGTGGATTGGAAATGCTTGTGATTCCCGTGATAACCGCAAAAAACATAATAGGGGAAATGATAGCGGATAAGAAATTTGAACAAATATCAAATAAAGGTGTCATCATATAGGTTGAAAATGCAGATTCAATTGAATCAGGGGCCAATCTAAGAATGATGGCACTTATTACAGCTAACAAGACCGCAATGCTGATGTTTCTAACTTTATGAGTAGGTCTAGTCTCGATTTTGATGTAGACTGTATTGATTCCACTGTCAAATTGATGCATCCACCCCATACCGAGTGTTGCCAATAAATTATCTAGCGATGCTAATTCATTGGATAGAGGGTTGAACTCATAATTGATTGTGAGTAAAGACAAGGAAATTTCCAAGTGACTTCTTTTTTCAACAATCGAAAGGGATACTTTTTGTTTTTCTTCTAATGTATTCCATTGGATTAAAAGTTCTTCTAGGGATAAACGTGTTTTTAAAATATCTTTATGTGTTAAATAAGGGTATTTTTTCATGCATGTTTCTAGCTCTTCACTCATTTGATCAATGGAAGTGGCATTTAATGGATATGTTTTCTCTATAATTGGTTTCATAAGACTATTTTAATGGAAAAAGAAAAGAACTTCAATTTGAAGTTCTTAATTTAGATCAAATCTAAATAATAAAGTATTGAATTCATTTTCATACTTGTAAGACATAGAGCTTGATAATTTCTTGGCCATAAAGATTCCAAGTCCACCAATCTGTCGATCTTCAGCAGACAAAGTGATATCTGGTGCTTTATTGGTCAAAGGATTGTATGGGATTCCATTGTCTTTAAATTGTAAGAAAATAAAATCATTTGTGATTTTGAAATTGGTAATGGCTTTTGAAGCTTTAGAATAATTAACAATATTAGAATAAACTTCATCCATAACAATGAGAACATGACTAATTGTTTTTGGACTGATATCCGCTTTTGTTAGATTGTTCTCTAAAAATTCATTTACCAATGTTGTACTTTCCATGTTTGGAATTGTGACAATCTCATTCATACCTTGTAAAGCATACAATTGTACACAAAGCATAGTGATATCATCGGCTTGAGGGGCTCCATTTGCGAAATCACGAACATCTTCAAGTACATCATTGCATATTTGTGTTGGACTTTCATTCTTGATTGAATTTAATGTATCCAATAAACGAGCTTCAGAATATAGACTTTCATTCTTATTCATTGCTTCTGTTACACCATCGGTATAAAGATATAAAGTATCTCCAGGATTTAAATAGAATTCATGTTTCTTATAACGAATCGTATCCATACCCGCTAACACAAAATTAGGGCGTTCTCTTAAATATTCATAATCATTATCACCATGTTTGATCAGTGGAGGGTTGTGTCCTGCATTGACGTATTCGACAAGCCCAGTAAATAAGTTGATTTTTGCCATCCACGCAGTCACAAACATATCGGCTTCATTGTGTTTACATAGTTCTGCATTCGCAATGGTAAAGGCGGCTTCTACACTACGACCACTTTCAACTAAGCTTTTGATCAAACTCTTAGTCTGCATCATAAACATGGCGGCAGGAATTCCCTTTCCACTTACGTCGGCCATTAAAACGATTAAAGTTTCTGTATCCAACATGTAGAAATCATAGAAATCTCCACCAACTTCTTTTGCCGCATTCATGCTGGCGTAAAGGTCAAAGTTCTTATAATTTGGAAATGGTGGGAAAATATTAGGAAGAGCTGAGTGTTGAATTTGTCTAGCAAATTCTAACTCTTTGTTCATTCGATTTTCCACGTTTTTGATGTAATCTTTCAAAGTATCTACTGTTGAATTGATGTCATTGGATAATTTTACAAATTCTTGGTGCGTATGCACATTGATTTTTGTATCCAAATTTCCGGCTGTGATTTCAGTTAAGCCTTGGTTGACTTTCTTTAAGTTGAAAATAACCCTTTTCTTGATTAACTGATACAACAAGATATATAGGGCGCTGTAAACCAACACTTCCATGAAAATGGTTAAGTATAAAGTCACATCTCTTGAATAAGTGGCTTCTGTAACGGGCATGTAACCAATAATCGTATAGCCTTCATAGGTTTCATATAAATAATAAGAATCTACGTGATTTATAGTGGCACGATATAATTGGTCAGATTTCTTTTTTTGACCTTTCTTTAAGATCTTTGTACCATTTGATACATCTTCATTTGTGATAATCTTGTTGTTTTTGTCTAAGATAAAAATGGTTCCCGTATGGCCAATACGCCATTGTTCTGATAGTTCAATGGTTTCATCGATGCCAATGGTTTGAATTTCTTCACCCACATCCTGTACATTTAAACGTATCAATCGTGTAGCTTCGCTAATTGCTAGCTCGGTTTGAATATGATACATGAAGTTACTTGTACAAAAGAAGGCAACCAATATACAACAAAATAAACTGAATCCAATGTCATGAATTAAATAAGGTGGACGAATGCGAAGAGGTTCATCCCTTTTTACATATCCAGTTGAAAGAACGGATAAACTGACGGAGATTCCTGTTAATAGAATCATCGCATCTGAACATTTTTGAACATAGACAAAGGCTTGGGATAAATCATAAAGATTGGTCAATAAGACAAGAAGCATATGTAAAACTTCGGTTGTGATACCAACCGCAAAACCATATGCGATACTTGGCTTTTTGTTGTCGAATAAACGTATGCGCATAAGTCCGGCAAAGCATCCAGCCGCAATAGTGGCAATAGAGCAAGCGACACGAGTATACATGGCTCCACCCCAATAAACACAAAACCATCGGTAAACTCCACCGATGATTCCGGCAATAATTCCGGCTGGCATTCCAAAAATTAAACCTGCACATAATGGTCCCGCATCTCGAACATTAATAATAGCTCCTTCTACATTAATACCAAATTGTGTAGAGAGTATACAATAGATTCCAAATATCAATCCAATCACAACTTGTTTTTTTGTATAGGAAAGCTTATTGATAAGTTTTGAATTAATAATGTATCCAGATAGAATTGGACATACACAGGCGATGAGAATTAATTTACCCATACTATTCAATGTTTAAGAAATCAACAAAACCAGTAATGTCAAAGATTTCCATGATTGTGTCGCTTACGTTTGTTAATTTCATACTTCCTTGTTGGTTCATTGTTTTTTGTGTTTTTAAAATGACACGAAGTCCAGCACTAGAAACATATTCTAAATCTTTGCAGTCGAATATGATTTCTTTTAATCCAGAAATTTTTTCTTCAATAGTGGCATCCAAATTAGGGGCTGTTGTTGTGTCTAATTTTCCACTTAATACAAATGTTGCACTTTCATTGTTTGTGTTTACGTCAATGTTTAAACTCATTTTCATATTCCTCCTTGTATAAACATTAAATCTTATCTTTATATCGATAAATATAATTGACTAGTCGTTGTGCTCTTTTTTCATCTTTTGAATTGATCATTAAGAATTGTAGAGCTTGGTCTGGCTTATATTCTTGAATCAATTTTGCTCTACATAAATAGAGTAGGGCAGCATTGGATGAGATAATATCCAGATCACTATTCGATAGTGCATTTTTGGCCATTGCTAAAGCACTCTCTTTATAGGTTTCTAATAATTCACATAGTTGACCAATGGTCGTGATATGTAACCATTCCAATTGTTCGATATAGTTTTCAGGACTGATTTCATCAATTTGAGCATTGGAGAATGAAGCAAGTTCTTTTAAGAATTCTTGCATCTTCAAATTTCTCTTCATGTATTCAGATAATGAAATGGAGTCAATTGGAATGTCATCTGCTGTATTGTTGATGATACGTTGACGAATGGTTTCCGTATAGTTTTTCATGGTATCTCGAATGCGGACAAATTCATCGTCGGCAATTTCAAGAAGTCCGGCTACTCTAGAAAAGCCTCTTATAACGCCTCGAGGCACACCAAATTCACTTTTATATCCCATATCATGTTCGATGTCACTCCATACATGTTGAAGGGCTGTGCGAATTTGGATTTCAAATCTCCATTTACATAGTCTAGAATCGTACGCATCACTTTCTTTTAGGGAGCAGATATAGTGTAAGGAAAGGTATCCAAAGGAATCCGCTTTGATAAGCGCTCTTTTGTCGGATGAATTTTCTGTATCGATCACAAATTCTTTTTCAATTTCTTTTCCAAGAATATCGACTTCATCACTAAATGAACAAATGATTCGGGCTCCTAAAATATCCATCAAGTCACTAAATTGGTTGTAGTAACCTTCACTTCGATGAAGTTTACCAATTAGACTTTTTTCTTTTTTAACACGATGTTCAATCGCAAAAGCTTTCACATTACATTTTTCAACAATTTCATGAAGCTTATCGTTGACAATGTCACCCATTTCGACAAAATCTTGCCGATTTTTCCGGTAATCTTCTAGAATCATTCGATCTTTAAGATTCATAAGCAGGCTCTCCTTTTTATTTCCTACCTCTTATTATAAAATAAAAACA
>CAVBGZ010000039.1:0-18392 GCA_963595075.1 Waltera intestinalis | reverse complement strand
TTTGAAACGGTCTTTTTCGTATGCAGCAATGTATTCGCTAAATCCACCTGTTCTTTACTAGGAGGATCAATTCCTTCTAAAGGATAATCTAAACCAAGTTCTTTCCACTTATAAGCACCCAACGTATGATATGGAAGTACCTCTACTCTTTCCACATTTTCTAATGAAGAAATAAAAGTATCTAAAGTTTTTAAATAGACTTCATCCGTATTAATTGTAGGAACTAAGACATGACGTATCCAAACAGGTTTATGTATAGAACTTAAATATTGAGCTAAATCCAATATATTTGTATTTGGATGTTTCGTTAATTTAATATGTTCTTCATTATCAATATGTTTAATATCAAGTAAAACTAAATCTGTCACCTTCATTAATTCTTGAAACTTAGAAAAGAATGGCTCACTTTTAGAAAAAGGTTGGCCACACGTATCCAGAGTTGTATGAATCCCTTCTTTTTTAGCTAGAGTAAATAATTCAATCAAAAAATCAATCTGTAAAAGTGGCTCTCCACCACTCACTGTAATGCCTCCATTGTCTTTCCAATACGTCCTATAACGTAAAGCCTTCTTTAATACAGCACTTGCTTCTTGATCGGGTACAACCACTTTCCATGTATCCGCATTGTGACAAAACTTACAACGCATTGCACATCCTTGCATAAAAATCACATAACGAACACCTGGACCATCTACTAAACCAAACGTTTCTATAGAATGTATTGCACCTAACATAAACCTTTCCTCCTTTTAAAAGAAGAGCCTAATTATAGGCTCTTATGACATGTACGACTAATAACATCTAATTGTTGTTCACGAGTTAAATCAATAAATTTAACGGCATAACCAGAAACACGAATTGTGAAGTTTGCGTACTCTTCCTTTTCAGGATGTTCCATCGCATCCTTTAATTTTTCTACACCAAACACATTCACATTCAAGTGATGAGCACCTTGATCAAAATATCCATCTAATACATTGACTAAGTTATTCACTCTTTCTTCTTCACTATGACCTAAAGCATCTGGGTTGATTGTTTGCGTATTACTAATACCATCTAACGCATATTCATAAGGCAATTTCGCAACTGAATTCAATGAAGCCAATAAACCATTTTGTTCAGCTCCATAAGAAGGGTTAGCGCCTGGAGACAATGGTTCTCCAGCCTTTCTTCCATCTGGCAAGGCACCTGTAGCCTTTCCATAAACCACATTTGAAGTGATTGTTAAGATGGAAGTTGTTGGTTCACTATCACGATATGTATGATGTTTTTCAATCTTCTTCATGAACGTCTTTAATAACCATACAGCGATTTCATCCGCACGATCATCATCATTACCATAACGAGGGAAATCTCCTTCTATTTCATAATCGACTACTAATCCATCTTCATCACGAATTGTTTTTACTTTCGCATATTTAATAGCACTTAATGAGTCAACGACATGAGAGAATCCCGCAATACCTGTCGCAAATGTACGACGAACATTTGTATCAATTAATGCCATTTGACTCGCTTCATAATAGTATTTATCATGCATATACTGAATTAAATTCAATACATTGACATACAATCCTGATAACCAATCCATCATGATGTCATATTTATGCATCACTTCGTCATAATCTAAATATTCACTTGTGATTGGTTTATATTCTGGCCCAACTTGTGTTTTACTCTTTTCGTCAACACCACCATTGATCGCATACAATAAACATTTTGCCAAGTTTGCACGAGCTCCAAAGAACTGCATTTCTTTACCCGTCTGAGTAGCACTTACACAACAACATACGGCATAATCATCACCCCATACAGGACGCATCACATCATCATTCTCATATTGAACACTACTTGTATCAATTGAAATTTTAGACGCATACTTTTTAAATGGTTCAGGCAAATGAGAAGAATATAAAACCGTTAAGTTTGGTTCTGGACTAGGTCCCATATTCTCTAATGTATGTAAGAAACGGAAACAAGTCTTTGTGACCATGCTTCTTCCATCCATTCCTAAACCACCAATATCTAATGTTGCCCACACTGGATCTCCAGAGAACAATTGATTGTAACTTTCGATACGTGCAAACTTCACCATTCTAAACTTCATTGTCAAATGGTCAACGATTTCCTGTACTTCACTTTCTGTTAATACTCCATTTTCTAAATCTCTTTCAAAATAGATATCTAAGAAAGTTGAAATACGACCTACACTCATGGCCGCTCCATTTTGTGTTTTAATCGCAGCCAAATATCCAAAGTACAACCATTGAACAGCTTCTAATGCATTTTTTGCAGGTTGACTAATATCATAACCATAGCTTTGTGCCATGACTTTCATTTCTTTTAAAGCCTTGATTTGATCTGCCAATTCTTCACGCTGACGAATTACATCATCTGTCATGGTTCCATCACCGCAATATGCGAAATCTTTTTGTTTCTGCTCAATCAAATAATCAATACCATATAAGGCTACACGACGATAATCTCCTACAATACGACCACGGCCATATGTATCAGGAAGTCCTGTAATAATTTTATTACGACGAGCTAAACGCATTTCTGGTGTATATGCACTAAATACCGCATCATTATGTGTTTTGTGATATTTAGTGAAGATTTCATGAAGCTTTTCACTTGGTTTATAGCCATACATTTCACAAGCTTCTTCACTCATACGAATACCACCATAAGGCATAAACGCACGTTTTAAAGGTTTATCTGTTTGTAAACCAACAATCTTTTCTAAATCTTTATCTAAGTATCCTGCTTCATATGCAGTAATGCTTGAAACAACCTCTGTTTCCATATCAAGAACGCCACCTTTAGCACGCTCTTCCTTTTGAAGTTTTTGTAGTTCACCCCAAAGTTTATTTGTCGAATCTGTAGGTTCAACCAAAAAACTTTCATCTCCATTATAAGGCTTGTAGTTATTCTGAATAAAATCACGAACATCCACTTCATCTTGCCATTTAGTACCCTTAAATCCTTGCCATTGTTCTCTCATAATTACCTCCTTATGTTTCAAGACAACAATCAACTTACAGTTAGACAAAACTAACATCAGTTAGCTATAGCTTACTATAATTCAGTAAGTTCGTCAAACGGATTGCCTAAACAAAAAGCCGCCATCCGAACAACGAATTGCCCAGACGGTCGGCACTATTATCTACTCATACTCCATGTGGTTACATCCACTTCCGTCAGTCATATGATACCTGAATCTTAACAGAAAATGAAATCGTTTTCAAGATGAAAATCTACTCAATTGTATCAACTAAGCTAGATACTTCATCCAAAGTTAAGGCATGGTTGGCCAAAATACAATATTGATACTCGTTATCACTCCAAGAAACAACAGAATACAAATCATCATCGCCCTTTAAATGCACTTGTTTACCATTGATATCCTGATCTATTTCTTGAGAATATTCATTATAATCACCCGTAATATCATCTGTACTATTGGATTTACGAATTCGAACAAGTTCATCTTCGCCCTGATTATAAATCACTTGAATCATACTGTTTTCAACCGCTTGAATCGTTTGAGAATCACTATCCAATACAGTTTCCGGACAACTTAGTTCAAATCCCGCAATCTCTTTGGCATCCTCTAAAGACGTACAATCTTGAAATGGATTGGCAATTGTTGTCGTCTCTTCTTCTTTTTCTGTTTGTTTAGAAGTCGTCTTTTTTTCTTCTTTAACACCACTACTACATCCCGCAAGTATTGCGAAGCACAAGATCAAACTTAATTTTTTATTCATATTATTCTTTTCTTTTTATTCAACCCGTACAAATTGACTATTATACAACGTTGAATAGAATCCTTTTTCAGCTAATAAAGATTCATGGTTTCCTTTCTCTATAATCTTGCCATCTTTCATCACAAGAATCAAGTCTGCACTTTGAATTGTTGATAAACGGTGTGCCACAATAAAACTCGTTCTTCCCTCCATTAAAGTATTAAACGCCTTTTGAATTTGAATCTCTGTACGCGTATCAATTGAACTTGTTGCCTCATCCAAAATCAACATTTCTGGCTTTTTCAAAAGAACACGCGTTATACACAACAACTGTTTTTGTCCTTGTGACAAAGAATCCTCATACAAATATGTATCTAATTGTTGAGGTAATCTTTTAATAAATGACCAACTATGCGCTTTCTTGCAAGCCTCAATCAACTCTTCATCGCTCGCATCCGCCTTACCAAAACATAAATTATCTCTAACAGTACCCTCTTTGATCCAAGTCTCCTGTAATACCATGCCAAAGCATTCTCGTAAACTATGCCTTGTGACCTCTTGAATATCCGTACCATTTACTAAAATTTTCCCTTTATTCACATCATAGAAGCGCATTAATAAATTAATAAATGTTGTCTTTCCACAACCTGTAGGACCAACAAGAGCAATCGTCATACCTGGATTGACATGTAAATCAAAGTTTTCAATCAATGGATGTTTCACATCATAACAAAAATCAATATCCTCAATATCAATTTCTCCCGTTACATTCTCTAAAATCTTATTCTTTTCCTTAACCTCTTCTTCTTGTTCAATAAATTCGAAAATTCGATTCGCACACGCCAAAGCATTTTGAAGTTCCGTAACAACCGAACTAATATCATTAAAAGGTTTCATATATTGATTGGCATAACTTAAAAGAACCGAAAGTCCACCAACTGTTAAATATCCTTTTGGGATTAAAAAAGCCCCTAACAATGCCACACCCGCATAAATAATATTATTCACAAAACGTGTACTCGGATTTGTCAATGAAGAATAGAATACCGCCTTTTGCGAACATTCTTTTAATTCTTCATTTAATACATTAAATCTTTCAGTCGCCCTATTCTCATATCCAAAAGCCTGTACAACTTTTTGATTTCCAATCATCTCCTCAATCAAAGCCGTCTGTTTTCCACGCACTTCACTTTGTTTTCGAAACATCGTATACGAATGAGAAGAAATAAATTTTGCGACTAAAAAGCTAATCGGTGTAAGCACAATAACTAAAAGTGTAATCCACACATTTTTTGAAAACATAAAGAATAATGTCGCAAAAATCATAACGATTCCAGAAAACAATTGAGTAAATCCAAGCAACAATCCATCACTTAAAATATCTGTATCCGCTATAATTCTAGAAACGATATCTCCCGTATTATGTGAGTCTAAATATGAAATCGGTAACACTTGAATTTTACGAATCGCTACCTTACGAATATCTTGAATCACATGATAGGTCATCTTATTATTGATTAGATTCATAATCCAAGTTGAAACAGCTGAAATAAACACAAAGACCAATACCTGTTTTAAATAGAACCAAACTAGATAAAAATGGACAGATCCTTTCGCAATAACTTGATCAATCGCATCTCCAAATAAAATGGGAACATACAATTGAGTAATGACTGAAATGGCAGAAAGGACAATGCTTAAGAACAAAAGAAAACGATATTTCTCAATGAATTTAAATACTTTTTTTAATGTATCCATTTTCTAGTCCTCCTTCTTAAATTGGGAATAATAAATTTCCTGATATACATCACAAGATTTCATCAATTCTTCATGAGTCCCTTTTCCCACAAGTTTTCCATCATCCAAAACCAAAATCAAATCTGACTGCATGATAGAAGCCGTTCTTTGTGAAACCAAAAATGTTGTAGTATGCCCCTTTAAAGTTCGAATAGCCTTTCTCAATTTGGCATCTGTCGCAAAATCAAGAGCACTCGCACTATCATCCAACACTAAGATTTCAGGTTTCTTTACTAAAGCACGCGCAATCGTTAATCGTTGTTTTTGTCCTCCCGACAAATTTCTTCCACTCTGCTCCAGTTTAAAATCTAATTGACCCGGTTTTGCTTCTACAACCTCTTTAGCTTGAGCAATCTCTAAAGCCTTCCATAATTCAGAATCATCTGCCTCTTCATTTCCAATCTTTAAATTGTCACGAATACTTCCTTCAAATAGAATGCTCTTTTGAAAAACATAACCAATCTTATCCATTAATTCTTCTTTGGAGTAGGATTTCACATCTTTTCCATCCACTAAAACAGTACCACTATCCACATCATAAAAACGCGACAACAATCTTGTTAATGTGGATTTACCACTACCTGTAGGACCAATAATTCCAATTGTTTGCCCTTGTTGAACAGAAAAAGACACATTCTCTAAACTGGCATTGGATGCATTCGCATATGTAAAGGTTACATTTTTAAAATCAACCATAGATGTTGATTGTATTTCTTGATTTACACTTTCATATTTCATACTCGTTTTAACTTGTAAAACATTTGAAACACGATCTGCACAAGCCATCGCCTTATTTAAAGTAATAATCAATGAAGCAAGTTTAATCAATTCAACAATCATCTGTGCCATATAGTTATAAAGGGCAACCACTTGACCTTGTTGCATAGTTCCTAGATTCACTTGCAAACTTGCCTTTTGAATTAATATTACAGTCGCAATATTAATAAGAACATAGGTCAATGGATTTAATAAAGCAGAAATACGACCCACAAAAAGATTCATTTTTGTGAGTGCTTCATTTTCTAAATCAAATTGTTCTACTGAATTTTCTTCCTGGCAAAAAGCACGAATAACACGTACACCTGTTAAATTCTCTCTTGTAAGACCCGTAATTCGATCTAAAGCCGATTGTACTTTTTTAAATAAAGGAATACTCACTTTCATAATCGTAAATACGACCACAAATAAAACAGGAATGGATACCGCGAAGACAATGGCACATTGTACATTAATAGTAAAAGCCATGACCATAGATCCAATAACCACAAACGGAGAACGTAATAGTAAACGTAGAGCCATATTGTATCCATTTTGCACTTGATTGACATCATCTGTTAAACGCGTAATTAACGTGTCCGTTTTTAATGTATCCAATTCTTGAAAAGAAAAAGATTGAATATGATTAAATAGGGCCATTCTTAATTTTGTCGCAAAACCAACACTTGCTTTTGCGGCAAAATATTGAGCTGTAAAGCTTGACAATAA
Source organism: Waltera intestinalis (assembly GCA_963595075.1). Lineage (GTDB taxonomy): Bacteria > Bacillota_I > Bacilli_A > Erysipelotrichales > Erysipelotrichaceae > Holdemanella. Next base: position 11,364 of record CAVBGZ010000039.1, on the reverse strand, counting down.
TCCTAGTAAAGCCATCACAATCAAGACAAAAAACATTTTTAGAATATATCCCGTATCTTGGTTTACAATACCGACATCGATGATTTTGGCCACGACGACAGGGACCATCAAATCAAAGATAACTTCTAATAATTTAAATAAGGGAGCTAAAATACTTTCTTTTTCATATCCCTTAATATATTGAAATAAATTTGACATAAAACTCTCCTTTTTGACTTTTCAATTATACCCTACTATGATTTATATATATAATATTGTTTTTGATGTGTATTTATATATTTTTTATATAAAGGAGGAAGTATGGAAATTAAACAAATCAAATATTTTTACGAAATTGCGAATACTGGAAGCATTAATGAGACGGCAAAACGATTAAATATGTCTCAACCCCCATTAACGTATCAAATCCATCAATTGGAGGAAGAGTTACAAATCCAGCTTTTTGAAAGAAGTCAGAAGGGAGTTACTTTAACTAAAGCCGGAAAATTATTTTATGATCGTTGTTCAAACTTATTAAATTACATCGATTCAACAAAACAAGAAATGAAACAATTTGGTCAAAAAGAAACCTTGCGTATCGGTATTACACATACGACCCTTCCTATTTTAATGCCTTATTTTAAGAAGTTCACAAACCTACATCAAGATGTACATTATGAAATCCAAGATGCGATCACTTATACGCTATTAAATTATTTACTCGATGGCATTGTTGATATTGCGATTGTTAGAAGTCCTGTACGCTTAGATGGAATGAATTATTTAAAAATCAAATCAGACACCATGATTGCGGTAAGTCATCAAAATGATAAACAAAAATTAACTTTATCTGATTTAAAAGATAAGCCTCTTATGATTTATAGACGATATGAAGAATTCATTTTAAAGGCCTTTCAAGCAAAAGACATCAGTCCTGATATTTTCTGTTTATGCGATGATGCTAGAGATCAACTATTGTGGGCAAAAGAAGGATTATGTACAGCTGTATTTCCTAAATCGATGATGGAGTATTGTAAAGATTTATGTGTGCAAGATATTGAAGATGAAAATCTAAGTACAGATATTTATTTGGTTTGGCCCAAACAAAAAAAAGTCTCAAACCTTGTTCAAGACTTCATCGATTTATTTTCTGTGACACCCTGGCCTATATTTGGATAGAAATGCGAATAGATGACATCACTTCCAAACACAAGCAACAATACAAGACAAAAAACAGATACCTTTTTATTCAGATGAGACCGCACAAAATTATCAATCATGGGAGCTAGAATATAGACAAATGCCATACCTCCAATGCCAAAGACCAATAATCCTTCAGCACAAATACGTCCATTTAGATTTAAGAAATATCCAGTATAATCCCACCATTTCTGTCCATTGTGTGTAAGTTCTAGGAAAAGGCCTGTAAAATATTCAATATTTCCACAAAGTAGAATAGAGAGTCCAAATTCTACTTTTGGTCGCGTACGGAATCGTTTTAACACCAACAAAATCAAAACACATCCTACCCCATAAATAGGTATCCATGGCCCATGTAAAACGCCTCGATTGATAAACTTACCATAAGTAATCATAGATAGAGATACTTCCCAGATCCATCCAATAAAACACATAAAGAAAAATAAACAGAGCACGGATGTAATCGTATAATTTCGGTTTGGATGTAAAAAGCGTAAGTTTGATTTTTTATACTCTTCCTCAATAGGTGATAAGCGTACCGGATAACAAAGAAGATAGACTTCAGTAATCATAGTTTGGGCATACATTTGTTTGTAGCTATAGGCTTCATATGCCTTTTCTTCTTTTGTCAGATGAAAAACCAATCCAAAGTTTTTACATAAGAATCCTTTCAATCCTTTATAAACATTTTCCATAGGATTCTTTTCATTTAAATCTCTAATCACATCTGCATATACACTTGATACAATTTTCTGGTCAGGCTTTTCATACAAATATTTATCCATAAGTAATTCTGAGTTTAACTCATTTCTTCTTAATACATAGAACTCACACCACAAACAAGATCTATAGGCATTTGTATAGAATAAAGACGAAACTCCAACTGTTAAAACATCAAGTACATACCATCCAGCTAGAGAGCATTGCCATTTAAACAATTCAAAACGATATCCAACCATCATGTCTTTTGACAAAGTGTAGGCTTGTTTAAAGGATAGATTAGGATTTTCGGCCAAAATATATTCCATCATAAAGGATGTGTAATAAAAATAGATAAATCCAACTATAGTAGGAAGCAACAGTATTAAAAATAGTACCTTTAGAGCTCGAATGCATGCGATGTGAAGTTGTTTTTTCAATCGTACAAGATATACAAAGCGGTCCATCGGAATTTTGGCATAGATTCTTCCTTCCAAAAACAAGCGTCGGTTAATAATGGGTAGTGTATTTACAATACAAAACCAAAAAAGGAAACTGACAATTAAACCAACAAATATTATAAAACCTGACAATAAATTTTTAGATTTAAACGCCATCGCAATCGCTGTAAATATTGTGTTAATGATGGATCCAGAAACAATTCCATTAACAATATACGCAAATACACCATTGGTCGTACCAAATACACCACTTGGAAAAAAGATGGATAAAGAGTGTATAAAGGAGGAGTGCATTAGGATTCCGGTCGCATTATTGGTTGTATCTTGTCTAAGAATGGATAAGCTTGATGTGAATTCACTTCCCAATAAAACGGCAATTAAACAAATCATCAAATAAATGAGATAATGATTTTTTATATTTCGATGTGCCAATCGTTTACTTTCTTTTCTATTCATAACTAGCATTTTATCACATCTTAAAAAAAAGACCGAATAAACGGTCTATTTGAAAGTAGCTACATCTTCAACACTTTTACGTTTTGGCATAGTAGGCTCGATATCCCCTTTACCTAAGCCAATGACAGAGACAATGGTTTCTTTTTCATCAATGTCTAAAATTTCTCTAAGTTTGGCTTCATCACGAATGCCCATGATCAATGTACCATAGCCGAGTTCCGTAGCTTTTAAAAGCATATTTTGAGTGGCCAAGCCCAAATCATAAGCTCCCCATCCGTTGCCGAGTTCATTGGTTGGAGTTCCGTCTTTTTCAAATCCACTACGATTTTTGACAAAACTCATCACAATAATGACGGGAGCATTTTCTACATTTGTCGCATTAAATTCAGGAAGTCCTAATTTTTTTACTTCTGCCAATTTTTCTTTAGATGTAATGACATGATAGCGAGCTGTTTGTGAATTTTTCCAACTTGGAGCTAAGATTCCAGCTTCAATACAAGCTTTGACATCTTCCATTGGTACTTCATCCGTTGTATAACGACGAATACTTCTTCTTTTACTAATGACTTCATTAAATTCCATATTTTGTATCTCCTTTTTTTTGATAAGTATATGATAAAATAGTTAAAAATGAAAGCGAGAACCCTTTATGAATCTTATAATCAAAAGTTTATTTGACAGAAAAAGCTGTCGTATGTTTACAGAGCAAGAAATCAGTGCAGAAGATAAAAGACTTATATTAGAGAGTGCCATGCAGGCTCCAAGTGCAGGTAATCAACAAATGTATACCATCATTGACATACAGGATAAAAAGCTACAAGAAACATTATCTAAAACATGTGATAACCAGCCTTTTATCAATCAAGCTAAGATGGTTTTCATTTTTTGTGCAGACTTCCAAAAATGGTACGACGTCTTTAATGAAAATGATTGTCATCCTAGAAAGCCTGGTGTTGGTGATTTATTATTGGCTACAAGCGATGCTTGTATTGCGGCACAAAATGCTGTGGTAGCTGCAGAAAGTTTAGGCATTGAATCTTGTTACATTGGTGATATTTTGGAGCAACATGATATGCATAGAAAATTATTGAATCTTCCTGAATATGTTGTTCCTGTTTGTATGTTGGTTTTTGGATATCCACAAACTTCACAGGCTAATAGGCAAAAACCCGTTCGTTGTAAACTAGAAGATATAGTTCATGTTAATCAATACCATCAAAAAAATAAGAAAGAACTTCATGATATGTTTGACTATAAAAAAGGAAGCCAATCCTTTGAAAGTTGGCTTCAAGCTTTTTGTAAGAGAAAATACAATAGTGATTTTTCAAAAGAAATGACAAATTCAGTCAAGAAATATATCGATCAATTTGAACAATGATCAATAAAGGTTGAAAAAATCAATTGACTATTTTTATCTTTTTTATAAGAAAATTCTGGATGCCATTGTACGCCCCACATAAATGGATAGTCAGGTGCATATATAGCTTCAACCAATCCATCTTTACTTATGGCCATTGATTTTAATCCTTGGCCCAAATCTTTGATTCCTTGGTGATGTAGGCTATTAACCTCAATCGTTTCTTTTTCCAGTACCTTTTTCAATGGACTTTGAGAAACAAGTTGCACTTCATGAATCGGCTTATCATAAGGCATGCTTTGGTGATGTTTCACACGAGAGTACATCTGAGTATTGATGTCTTGATACAACGTTCCATGCATCATCACATTCATCATTTGTAGGCCCCTGCAAATTCCAAGCATGGGCTTTTTTGATTCATACGCAAGTTTGAATAAGTTAAATTCCATTTCATCCCTTTCAAAACAACATTGCCCACATTCTTCGCTAATTTTCTCATTGTACATAAACGGAAAAATGTCTGGTCCCCCTGTAAATAGAAGGCCATCCACTTTTTGAATCACTTCTTCCAAATCCTTTTGTTCATAAGTAAGTGGAAGCATAATGCCAATACCTCCCGCTTGTTCAATGGCTTTCATGTAGCCGGGAAGCATCCAATAACTTTCCCTTTCAATATCGACTAAAGGAACAATTCCAATGATAGGTTTCATACGCAAGACCTCCAAACAAACAAAAAAAGACGTCCCAAATATATAGAGAACGTCTTTGTTCGATACTCAAATTATACTGATTTTTGAATCGAAATCAACTGATTGTGTTATGATTATAGAAAACGAGGTTTGAAAATGAAAAAAAGTGAAATACAAATTACAGATAAATATACAATTATGATTGGATTAAACGACAAAGATACATATGAACAAAAATTCTCTACAGAAAAACTCGTTCATATTCTTCGTATCGTTTGTAAAAACTATAGAGTTGCCTTTTCCCTAACAAGAAATGAGGGTGGCTACATTCATGAAAACGGCCATTTTACGCAGGAAAATAGTTTGGCCCTTTCTTTAATTGGAGCCACACAAGAAAATGTAGATGAAATCGCAGCCGACCTTTGCGCCCTTTTTCATCAAGAATCTGTTATTATCACAAAAGAAAAAGTAGAGTCTTATTATTTAATGGAATCTTTAGACGATTAATTTTCGATACGAATAAACAAAATATATAATCTCAACTATAGCTGTAATTGCCCATGAAAATACATAAAGTAAATATAAAGATTGAATTGTATGAAAATGCGCAAATATCGTATAAATCCAAAGGATTCTAAAAAATACAGATCCAGTAATAACTGCGGCTGTTGGAAAAATACTTTTACCAAGTCCTCTAGATGCAGCTGTCGTACAATCCATAAAAGCAGATATACAATAGGAAAACGCCATAATTTTTATACGATCATATCCTGTTTTCATGACATTTAAATCATTTGTGAATAATGTTAAAAATCCTGTTTTAAGCACAAATAAACATAATCCCAAAACAAGTCCAATGCCAAATGAATAAGCCAAAGATATTAGATAACTTTCTAATATTCTTTTTTTATTTCCAGCCCCTCTATTTTGCGCAATAAAACTTGCACAAGCTGTATAGAAAGCAGCCATCATGTCATAGATAAGACTATCCGCATTGGCAGCCGCCGAATTTCCTTCTACAACAACATGACTGAAGGAATTTACACTTACCTGAACAAAAAGATTCGCAATTGCGAAAAGAGCATACTGCAAAGCTGCAGGAATCCCTAATTGAATCAATCGAATTAATTTGTCCTTATGAATTTTAAAACAGCCAAATTTCAATCCATACGCTTCCTCACTCTTAAATAGCGCACGTAAAACTAAGCTTGCCGATACATATTGCGCAATGACACTGGCCATTCCTACCCCAACAACAGATAAGTGAAATACAATCACAAAAAATAGATTTAAAGCCACATTGATAATGCCCGCAAACATCAAGTAATAAAGTGGACGCTTTGTATCGCCTGCAGCACTTAATATAGAATTCCCACAATTATACATGGCCAAAGCAGGCATACTTAATAAGTATATTTTTAAATATTGACTTGCTGATTCGATCAATTGTGGTTTGGTATTCAACATTTCCAAAACAGCATCACTCAATCCAATGCCTACAACCATCACAATAAGTCCAACTAGAAAACAAAAAATAGCCGAAGTATGTACCGTTTCTTGAATTCCCTTCTTATTTTTTGAACCAATATGCAAGGCAGTTAATACATTTACGCCTCCACCTAGGCCCAAAAAAATACCAGTAAATAAAGAAATCAAAATTGTTGTAGAACCAACGGCTCCTAAAGCAATAGCGCCTGAAAACTTTCCCACAACGGCAACATCTGAAAGATTAAAAATAATTTGTAGCACATTTGAAAACATTAGAGGACAACTAAAAATAAATATCTTTTTCCATAGTGATCCAACACTCATATCCATTTCATATTTCATAAAAATCACTCCAAACAAAACATATCTATTATATACCTTAGATGTTATTCTACCAATCATCTCCATATTCATCCATCGCATCATCAATCCCATCTGCATAGTCTTGATCCTCTTCATAACGATCCGTGTCATAATCTCCATCATAATAATAGTCATCATAGGCTTCATCATAAGAAGAACTACTACTACTGCCACTTGAAGAATGATATGAACTAGATGAATTACTTTTATTTGATTTAGAACTATACGTATTATAACTATGATGAATTCTTTTAGCACTAGGATGTTCGTTACAATACTTTTGATCAAAAGGAATACTCTTTCTACAGCCAAGTTCAGCACACGTATGACAATGCATCAAAAAATAAAATACAATCAAAAACATAATCAATACTTTCATAAAAATCTTCAAATTTGATTCTTTTTTCATAACAATGCCCTCTTTACGCTTATATTATATAGCCTTTTAAGAAAAAGCTTTAATTAGTTTACCCTTTTTTATAATCTGATATTCACTCTTTTATTCATCATAATCACAAAAATTACAACGAACTTTTGTATTATCACTACACTTTTTACAACGAAATAAATCAAAATTTCATATCAAAATTAAAATTGATACCATAAAATCAAAGGAGACAACACATGAATTCATCACTTTTATATTTTGGAAGTTCTAAAATAGTAGAATTCCCTGAAATCCGTAAAACTAAATATACGAAAGACTTCTCATGGGGATTTTATTGCACAAACAATTACAAACAGGCTTATAAATGGGCTGACAAAAAATCCAAACAAGGAATAATTAATACATATAGATTTATTGAAAAGCCAAATTTAAAAATTAGAAAATTCGAAAAAATGAGTGATGAATGGTTGGATTTTATCGCAAATTGTCGTTCCGGAAAAATCCATACATATGATATTGTAGAAGGCCCAATGGCCGATGATACAATTTGGAACTATGTCAACGATTACATGAATGGAGATATTTCTAGAGCCGCCTTTTGGGAATTACCCAAATTCAAACATCCGACACACCAAATCAGTTTTCATACACTACAAGCTCTAGATTGTTTACAATTTGAAAAAGGAGAGTTAATTCATGAAAATTGACAAGAATGATTTATTCTATTTCTGTAGTGTCATTGAATTTGTTGGTAGAATCACAAAAAACCATAGAAAAGATATAGTTTCCTTACTGAAAGATGAAGATATTGAACACGAGCTGAATGTAGCCAGCGTAAATCATTGTCTACCTTTTGAACAAATCTGTGATGAGTGGATTGAAAAATACAACATTCAAAATGGCGATTATGATTCTGTTTCAAAATGTAAATACATTATCTTGCGATAAACAACTCATCTCAACAATTCGCAAAGTATTTAATTCTTTTATCATTGACGAAATCACTTACTTCAATTCAAATGTCTACTACAGCAATCCAGATTATATTCGATGCTCCTATCTTGAAGGCAAACTCCTAGATTGAAAAATATTAGCCCAACATCGGGCTTTTTCTATAACCAATACCTACAACAGTGGTATAATTTAAGAAAAGAAACGGAGGTTTCTCTATGAACCACCTGGCTTTACCTTTCATCATAAAAATAGATTGTTTTAACGGAAAAATTGAAATCATTCAATCAAGTAATCATCACTTAAGTTATCCATCTTTTCATGCGCTTCAAAACTCTATTTATGATCAATATATTCATGAAACCGAAAAAGAAGACTATTTCAAATCTTTTAATATGGACTTTCTTATCCAAACTCTTAAAAACCAATCCACCTTTACTCTTCTTTTCCAAAATAAGAAACACACCCAATCTCTATTCACTCTGATTTGCCAAGAAAGAGATAAAGATGGAAATGCGACTTCCATATTAATGTCGATTCAAGACTTAACTAGTCCATACACGCAAGATGATGAAACACTTTCTGCCATTGCAAGCATTTATTGGCTCATCTATTCGATTGATTTAAAAAATGATTCCTACATAGAAATCCATGGAGAAAGTTCTTTACCTGAATTTATAGAAAAAGAGGGTTGTGCAACAAAAATGATGGATATCGCCCTCAATTATATTGTTATCAAAGAACATCGAAAAGAGATGCAAGAATTTTTTGATTTAAACACTCTTTCTGAACGGATGGACCATCAGCAAACCATTGCTAAAGATTACCAAACAACAGACGGACATTGGCATATGGGCCGATTTATTGTCAAGAATAGAAATGCACAAGGGCAAATAGAAAATGTTTTCTATGCTGTCAACATTATTGATGATCGTAAACAAAGTGAACTTAACTATCAAAAAACACTTCAAGAAACCTTTGAACAAATGGAAGAAAAAAATATTGTTTTAAATGCTTTGGCCGACGATTATGAAGATGTATATTTATGTGACCTATTTGATGACACCCTACAAATCATCAAAGAAAGAGATGCACACCTTTCTTATGAACAAAATAAAATTTATCGTTATTCCACAAGGCAAAGAGATTTTTGTGAAAATTACGTAGAAGAAAAGGATAGAAAAGAATTATTAAAAACTGTCAGTAGAGAAAATCTATTAGAATACTTTAAGCACAATCGTAAACTATCCATCCAATACAAAGTAAAAGCCAATAAAATGGGATACTCTCACATGGAATCCGTATTGATAGGTGTTCAATTTCACAACAAATTCAAAGTTATCATGGGATCAAGAAAAATTGATACCATCATTCAAAAACAAGAAGAACAAAAAATTAAACTTCAAAACGCTTTAGACAAATCAAAAAAATACACAGAAATTATTGGAACCATTGCGACCTTATACGATACGATTTTCTTAGAAAATCTAAAAACGAAAGCTTATGAAATGATCGCATCAACAGATCCTATCCAATCCATTTCAGGAAAATTTGGTAATCTAGATAACATTCGAGAAAGTACACTTAAAGCCACGGTCATCCCTGAAATGATCGATGAAGTCCGAGATTTTGTAAATCCTGAAACATTGCCGAATCGACTTCAAAACAAAGATTATATCGGTTTAGAATATGAGGCTCCCAATAATAAATGGTATCGAGCTTATTTCATTGTGAAGAAAAGAGATATAAACAAAGAAGCAGAAGAAGTCCTCTTTGTATCTTATGAAATCACAAAAGAAAAACAACAAGAATTCAACTATCAGAAACAATTGATTGATACAGCCAATGAAGCAAAAAAAGCCAATGCTTCTAAAACCGATTTCTTAAGAAGAATGTCTCATGACATTCGTACTCCAATCAATGGCATTCGTGGTATGCTCTATATTTCCAACCACAACATTGGCAATATTGAAAAACAAAAAGAATGCAATGAAAAAATCGGTAAAGCCACGGATAATCTATTATCTCTTGTCAATGACGTATTAGACATGAATAAGCTTGAATCCGGAAGTTTCACCCTTAAGCATCAGCCGTTTAGCTTGAAACAAATCTTAGATGAAGTCCACACCATTATTGAAACGCAGGCAAAAGAATATGGCGTTCAGTTTATTGCTCAAAACACAAATCAAGTAGAACACGATCATTTTATCGGTAGTCCTGAATATTTAAAGCGCATTTTCACGAATTTTGTAAGTAATGCGATCAAATACAACAAAGAAGGTGGCTTTGTTCGTGTATTTGGAAAAGAACTTTCCTTTGATGGAAAAATAGCTTGGTATGAATTTATTTGTGAAGACAATGGAATTGGTATGAGTGAAGAATTTTTAAAACAAGCATTTGAACCTTTTTCACAAGAAGAACAATCCCAAGTACGTACTAAATATACAGGTACAGGACTGGGTCTATCGATTTCAAAAAGTTTGATTGAATTATTAGGAGGAACGGTTGAACTACATTCAAGATTAAATGTAGGAACAAAAGTTATTTTCAGACTCCCTCTTGAAATTGATCTAGAAATACATGAAGAAAAAGATCCAACTGATTATAGTAAAATACGCTTTGACAACACTAAAGTCTTACTAGTGGAAGATAATGAATTGAATGCAGAAATAGCCACTTTCCTTTTCCAGGAACATGGAATCAAAGTTGAATGGGTAGAAAACGGAAAGCTAGCCGTTGATGAAATTCGAATGCACCCTAACCTTTATAACTACGTCTTTATGGATATAATGATGCCAGTGATGAATGGTTTAGAAGCTGCAAAGACAATGCGAGAAGAAGGTTGTACTATTCCAATTTTCGCCATGACCGCTAATGCATTCGCAGACGACATTCAAAGAAGCATGGATGCCGGCATGAATGAGCATTTGACTAAACCACTACGTGAAAAAGATATTATAAAAGTATTATTAAAATACCGAAAAACAGGAAGCTTACACAATTAAGCTTCCCTATTTTTTTATCTTACCAAATCTGATCAAACAACTTGCCAATCACATTTGAATCAATTGGTTTGGCAATATGACCATTCATTCCGGCTTCAAATGATTTTTTTCGATCCTCATCAAACGCATTGGCCGTCATCGCAACAATCGGAATATTTGCCTTTTTATTATTTTTTAAAGTACGAATCTCTCGAGTTGCGGTATACCCATCCATTCTTGGCATTTGAATATCCATCAAAATCAAATCAAAAGTATCCTCTTTTTCACGGTTCATTAAATCGATCGCATCAATACCATCATTTGCACATGTAACATCAATCTTCATATC
>CAVBGZ010000038.1:0-18842 GCA_963595075.1 Waltera intestinalis | reverse complement strand
GCGACAATAGTTGGGCTTGCCCCTGCGAAGATAGCTAGCTGCCGGGTCTTTTTTTGTGCTTTGTCGCTAGTTTTTTTTTACTTGTAATGATAAAATCATTTACGGATATGAAGTGAGGTATTTATGGCAAAAATTGGATTTGATAATAATAAGTATTTAGAAATGCAGTCAAAAAACATAAAAGAAAGAATTCAATTATTCGGAGATAAATTATATTTAGAATTTGGTGGAAAATTATTTGATGATTATCATGCTTCTCGTGTTTTACCTGGATTTTCTCCAGATTCAAAATTACAAATGTTGATGCAGTTAAAAGATGATGCAGAAATTGTAATAGTAATTTGTGCAAATGATATTGAACAAAATAAAATGCGATCGGATTTACATATAAGTTACGAAGAAGACGTTTTACGCTTAATTAAAGAATTTACCGATCGTGGTCTTTATGTTGGTAGTGTTGTAGTGACACAGTATAATCAACAGAAAGCAGTGAATCGTTTTAAAGCAAGATTGAAACGCAGAAATATTAATGTGTATTTTCATTATTATATCGAAGGATATCCAACAGATATTAAAAAGATTATTTCTGAAAAAGGATTTGGAAAAAATGATTATATACAAACTTCAAGACCACTAGTAGTTATCACGGCTCCTGGTCCTGGTAGTGGAAAGATGGCTACTTGCTTATCACAACTTTATCATGAACATCAAAATGGTATTAAAGCTGGATATGCGAAATACGAAACTTTTCCAATTTGGAATATACCTCTAAATCATCCTGTTAATTTAGCTTATGAAGCTGCTACGGCTGATTTGGCAGATGTGAATATGATTGATCCTTTACATTTACAAGCCTATAATAAAGTGACTGTAAATTATAATCGTGATATTGAAATTTTCCCTGTGTTAAAAAGTATTTTTGAAGAAATTTATGGTGAATCTCCATATGAAAGTCCAACCGATATGGGTGTTAATATGGCTGGATTTTGTATCAGTGATAATGAAGCGTGCATAGAAGCTAGTAATCAAGAAATCATCCGTAGATATTTTGAAAGTAAAAATCGTTATTATAAAGAATTATGTTCTCTTGAAGAAGTACAAAAACAAGAAGTCGTAATGAATAAAGCAGGTATATCAGAATTGGATCGTCCTTGTGTTGTTCATGCCAGAAAAAAAGCAGATACTTCACATTCATTTTCTGGGGCTATTGATGTAGATGGACAAATTTTTACTGGTAAAACAACAAATCTTATGGGTGCTTGTTCAAGTACTTTAATGAATGCACTTAAAAGTTTAGCTGGAATTGATGAAAGTAATGTTTTAATTTTACCAGAAGTAATTATGCCTATTCAAAGTTTAAAAACAGATTATTTAGGGTCTATAAATCCTCGTTTACATACAAATGAAATTTTAATAGCTTTATCCATTTGTGCCCAAACCAATGATGATGCTAAAAAGGCACTTTCGATGTTGCCTCGTTTAAAGGGAGCACAAGCACATATTACTTGCGATGTTTCGAATGTGGATTTACAAGTCTATTCAAATTTAGGTATTATGTTAACATATGATTCTAACAAATAAAGAAAAGGAGAGATAATTATGGCAAAATCTATACCAAGCTCTGGCGCAGGGGCTATTCGTATCTTATTAAAAAACAAAGATGCTTTACATTTTGATTTAAGAGAAAAGAAAGAAGAGAATGGAAGAGTAAGTTATTTATTTGATCTCTATTATGAAAATGTAACTGGAACATTAAATATTCTTATGGATGGAGATACTGTTAGTATTGCTGCATTGAATTTAAGCTTAGGAAAAGTGATTACTTTAGCAAATGATACAAATTTAGCAAAACTTTGTAAGTATGTTATTGAAAAGGAAAACGCATAATGAAATTTCGCTTATATGTTGTTGTTGATCGTGAAGACGAAGATCTTGTTAATGAGGTAAAATCAGAATTGAACACACTCAATTCAACTCTTTCGTTTTCTCCATCTAGAGAACAGCCTAGTTTAGCGGGATGTCTAGAATTTTTTGGAACTGGATATGGAACGATGGAAGAAGTTCAATCTTTGTTAGGTTGCCTTAACAATGATTGGGATGGGGAATTTGATGATTGTAGTGCATATGGGTTTAATACAACGATGTTTCACCCTCATGTTTATTATCTACAATTCCAAACTTTTTAAGGAGAAACTATGAATAGTTATGTAAAATCATTTGATAAGGAAATACATATCAAGGTTTCTTGTGAAGATGTCGGGCAATATGTTATTTTGACAAATAATTCTTCTGAAGCAAAAACGGTTGCTTCTAATCTTCTGGACTGTAAAAAAGTTGGTGATAATTGTGAATTTGTCACTTATACAGGACTCATTAATCATATGCCAGTAAGTGTTGTTTCCACTGGTGTTGGAGGTCCTAGTACTTCGATTATGATGGAAGAATTGATTAAACTGGGCTGCCATACTTTTTTAAAGGTTGGTACTTGTGAGGGAATGCATTTGGATGTGAAAAGTGGAGATATCGTTATTGCTAATGGTGCAATACGGGATGAGGGAACAACCAGAATGTATGCTCCTATTGAAATGCCTGCTGTACCAAATTATGAAATTCTCAATGAGTGTGTAGGTGTAGTAAAAAGTTTAACACTTCCATATCATGTTGGTATTATACATTCAAAAGATGCATTCTATGCTTATCATATGTTAGAAACAATGCCGTTAAAAGATGAATTAGAAAAGCAATGGAATGCCTATTGTAAACTGGATGTTTTAGCTAGTGAAATGGAAACGAGTACTGTTTTTACTATTGGACAGGCTCGACATGTCCGTACAGGCGCGATTTTACAGTGTATTTCAAATATTGAAAGAAAAAAAGTAGGCTTACCTACTAATAGTGATTATGATTTAACTTTTTTAATGGATGCAGCTATTAAAATAATTAAAAAGTTGATTGAAGATGATCAAAACGAAAGCACATCAATTTGATGTGCTTATTTATTTGGTTTGGATTCTATCTATCTTAACTTTTTTATAGTATTGCCGATATTACTGATTATGTCATCAGGCATAACACTTGCACTATCTTGATTTAATATTGCACTTTGACTATGAATATAACAAGCGCTTATTGCGGCTTGAAGAGGATCTTTACATTGACCTTGCATAGCGGTCATAATGCCACATAAGATATCACCACTACCACCTTTTGCTAAAGCAGGATTTTGCCCGTTTAGAACATAAACTTTTTTGTTATATGCAATATAAGTAATACTTGATTTTAGTACTAATACACAATTTGGATATTCTTTAGAAAAGTTTCGTGCATGTTCGATTGGATTCTCTAAAATATCTTTGAGTGGAATACCTGTTAAGTCTGACATTTCTTTTATATGAGGTGTCAATACAGTTGTTGCTTCACGTTTTAATAAATGAATATTTTTGTTCAAAAGTCCAAAACAGTCAGCATCTAAAACCACGGTTTTATCACTCTTTAAAACCTGTTGTATCATTTGGTCAGATATATGATTTTTCTGCATTCCATTTCCAATAGAAATAATTGTATATGGATTCAAATTAGACTTTAGTAATTCTAAAGCTTTACGATCAAAACAACCATCATGACTTGGCGCTCTAAGTAACATATAGAAATCATCTTTTATAGCTAATACATCACCAATACAGTCAGGAGCCATCAGAGTTAATGTTCCAATTCCAGAATGATAGGCTGCGCTTGCGGCCATATGAATGGCTCCATGCATGTTTTGACTTCCACCTATCATTAAAGCTTTTCCAAAAGATCCCTTATGCGAGTTTGCTTTTCTTTCTGGAATTTGGACGATATTTTTATCAATGACTATTGTTGAATCTACACAGTTTTTGTGTAATTCTTCTGGTATGCCTATATCAACTAGGCTTAGTTCTCCACAATGACTGAGTCCTTCATTTAGCCATTGACCTTGTTTATAACAGTCTAAGCTTATTGTATAGTCAGCTTTGATTGCACAACCACAAATATTACCGCTTGTTGCATCAATTCCACTAGGCAAATCAATACTAATGGTTAATTTATGTTCTTCATTGACTGAATGAATAATTTTTTCATAGATGCCAGTAATGTCTCTTGATAGCCCATTTCCGAATAAACAATCAATAAAAACATCAAAATCTTTATAATCTGTCGATGCGCAGTAGGGGATTTTTAATGATTTAATCATCTCAAATTCAATTTTTTCATCATCCGACAATTTCTTTGTTTCCGGCAACAAAACGGTAATATCGTAATATTTTTGTTTCAAAAGCCGTGCTATAGCCAGGCCATCTGAACCATTATTTCCAGGACCACATAAAATACAAATACGATTTTCTTTTTGAATATACTTTTCAATGATTTTCACACATTTTGTTGCGGCATGCTCAATCAAAATTAAACTTGGAATTTTATAAGATTGAATAGCAGCCGAGTCTATATTTCTTGCGGTTGTTGCTGTATGAATATAAGCTACACGCATTTTGATCACCTCTTATTCTAAATGATACAACATGTATTAAAAAATGGTAATAGTTTTTTAGATGTGTGTTATAATTTTTAAATGGAGGATTTTGTTTCATGTCAAAAAGTTCAGCTGCCAAGAAATCAATTATAATAAGTGGCTTGATAGGTACAGGAGGATTATTTGTATCCAAATTAATTGGATTGGCCTATACAATTCCATTATCTTATATATTTCAATCAGAAGCTTATCAGTCAGTATATTCACAAGCTTACAATATTTATGCATATTTATTAACTATTTTTCAATCTGGAATACCTTTTGCGGTCGCTACATTGGTTGCTCGATTTATGGTTTTTGAAGATGCCAAAAGTATAAAAATTGTAAAAAAGATGGCATTTTCAATCTTAGGATTAACTGGTTTTGTGGGAATGATTCTTTTGTTTTCACTATCTAATATTATTGCTCCAGCGATGGTTGCGAATAATCCAAATATAGTAAAAGCGATGGCTAATAGTTTGAGAATTCTTTCTCTGGCAATTTTCCTTGTTCCATTATTATCCGCATTTAGAGGATATTATCAAGGATTAAAAGAAATGGAAGAATATGCTTTTTCACAAGCTTTTGAGCAAGTTTTTCGAGTTACATTTTTATTAAGTGTTGCCTGTTTGATTGTTTATGTTTTGAAATGGGATAAACAATGGGCTCTATATGTAGCTGTTTTATCAACATCAATAGCAGCTATCGCTGCCATTGGCCAATTTGTTTATTTTGATAGAAAACAAAAAGGTACTATTGATGATATGGCAAAGTCGCAAACAGCTAAACCTAAATCAGAAAAATATATTTTAAAACAAATTATTGCATTAGCAATTCCATATATGATAGTTGCCGTACTAGGAAATATTGATCAGGTCTTTAATAGTTTTTTACTTCCGACCGGATTGAAGTTACATTACAATGCTAAAAATACAACAACCGTTATTTCGGCTACAAATTATGTGGCTGGAAAACTTAATGCGATTCCTATGATTTTAGGACCTGGATTTGCGACAGCAATTATTCCTCATATTTCAGAAGCTTTATCAAAGAAGAATATGAAATTAGTTCAAAAAAATGTTATTGACTGCATAAATGTTGTTTTATATGTTGCGATTCCGATTTCATTTTGTATTTTTGCTTATGCTGGACCTTTAAATTATACTTTGTATTACTCTGAAAATTTAGATTTATGTACATACGTTGTACAATGGATGGCACTAGAAGGATTTTTAAGTACAATCGCACCACTTGTTACAAATTTAATGGTATCTTTAGAGTTGCGTAAACACGTAATCAAAACATTAGCTATTGGGGTTGTAATCAAAGGAATTTTAATTGTTCCATTTGTATGGTTATTTGGTGTAGCTGGTGCTGTTTTATCAAGTTTAATTGGAACTGGATATATTTTGTTTACAAATCTAAAAGAAATAAAACAAAACTATAATATTTCATATCATAAAACGTATGTTATTTGTGTAAGAATTCTTATTGGAGTTCTTGCTTTGTGGATTTGTTCAATGATTCTTAGTAAACTAGGATTATATGGAATTAGCGGTTCAAAAATCGCATGTTTAATTAAAATGTGTTTGAATGGAATGATTAGCATGGCTGTTTATATCGGGGTTACATTTGCACTAAAGGTTCCCCAAAGTATTTTCCATTTTAAAATTAAAAGGGGTGTAAAGAATGTATGATGTAATTGTTGTCGGCGCTGGGCATGCAGGAATTGAAGCCTGCTTAGCGAGTGCAAGAATGAATAAAAAAACTGCAATTGTCACTTTATCTTTAGATATGGCTGGGTCTATGCCTTGTAATCCAAGTGTTGGTGGCCCCGCTAAGGGAATTGTAGTTCGCGAGATTGATGCGTTAGGTGGAATGATGCCTATTGCAGCAGATAAAACGGCTTTACAATTTAAAATGTTGAATACGACAAAAGGCCCTGGAGTATGGAGCTTACGCGTTCAGAGTGACAAAATTGCTTATAAAAGATTTATGAAAAAAGTACTCCTTCAACAAGAAAATCTAGAAATCATTGAAAAAGGATGCCATAGCGTAGTAATTGAAAATGGAGTCGCTAAAGGTGTAAAACTTCAAGATGGTACGATTCTTGAAAGTAAAACAGTCGTTTTAACAACTGGAACATATATGACAAGTAATGTTTTAAGAGGGCATACTTCGACTGTTTCAGGTCCTGAAGATCAACCTACCGTAAATACACTATCCCAATCTTTACGGGATGCGGGTATCCAAACATTTCGACTAAAGACTGGAACGCCTCCACGAGTAAAGATGGACACGATTGATTTTAGTAAGACGGAAGTACAACCAGGCACAAATAAATTTTTGAGATTTAGTGAAACCACAAAAGCGACTGAAGTTCTTCCATTTGAAAGACAAGAAGTATGTCATTTGATATATACACAACCGAAAACCCATAAAATTATTCATTCGCATTTAAAAGATTCTGCTATGTATTCAGGCTTAGTAAAAGGTGTCGGTCCAAGATATTGCCCAAGTATTGAGGATAAGCTTGTTCGTTTTGCGGACAAAGAAAGACATCAATTGTTTTTAGAACCTGAATCGAAAGAATTAGATACAATTTATATTCAAGGTTTCTCAACTTCAATGCCAATTGATGTGCAAGAAGAAATGGTACATTCTCTTCCTGGATTAGAAAATTGTGTGATTGAAAAATATGCCTATGCGATTGAATATGATGCGATTGATCCTTTACAAATGAAACCGAGTATGGAAAGTAAAATCGTTGAAAATTTGTTTACGGCAGGACAAGTTAATGGAACGAGTGGCTATGAAGAAGCGGCTGGTCAAGGATTGATGGCAGGTGCGAATGCTGCACTAAAAGTGGATGGTAAAGAACCATTTATATTGAGGCGTGATGAAGCGTATATTGGTGTCATGTTAGATGATTTATGTACTAAAGGAACGAAAGAACCCTATCGCTTGTTGACTTCTCGTGCAGAATACCGCTTGCTTTTACGACACGATAATGCTGACCAAAGATTATTGGAGAAGGGATACAAAATTGGTTTGGTTTCAAAGGAGCGATACGATGCTTTTCTTGAAAAAATGCAGAAAATTGAACAAGCAAAAGAAGAGTTATCGACTGTTCATATTAAACCAAACTCAGATATTAACGAATATTTGGAATCTTTGGGCTTTGATAAACTTTCACATGGATGTAGTGAGTTAGAACTTTTAAAAAGGCCAAAAATTACGATTTCAGCCTTATCTAAATATACGAATGTAAATTATGAAGATATTGTTAATGAACAAGTGGAAATACAAACGAAATATGCAGGATATATAAATAAGGCAAAACGAGATGCTCAAC
Organism: Waltera intestinalis; assembly: GCA_963595075.1. Taxonomy (GTDB): domain Bacteria; phylum Bacillota_I; class Bacilli_A; order Erysipelotrichales; family Erysipelotrichaceae; genus Holdemanella. The sequence goes on along the minus strand of CAVBGZ010000038.1, from coordinate 10,956 downwards.
ATTTGCAAAAGATGGAGTCTTTATTAATACCGGATGGTCTTGACTATAAAAATATGGAAAATTTATCCCTGGAAGCAAGACAAAAGTTAGATGATGTTAAACCTAAAACATTAGGTCAAGCAAGTCGTATTTCAGGAATCAATCCTAGTGATATTGCTATTTTGGCTTTATATATAAAAAAATAATTTGATATTCATTAAATGGGTATGCTATATTGATGTTGGAGATAGAAAGTTATGAAAAGTAAGAAAAAAATATCACATTTCTTCATATATATTACTTTAATCGGATTGACTGGTTATTTTTTGGTGTCTGGGTTTCAACAATTGGCAATTATGTATGATTTAAAAACAAATATATCTACAAAGCAAGAAACGAAGAAGACATTGACGGCAAAAAAGAAAAAGTTAGAAAAGACAAAACAAAATTTGACGAATCCAGATTATGCCGAATATGTGGCTAGAGGAAAATATTTAGTCACAAAAGAAGGGGAACAAGTTTTCAAATTTCCAAGTAGCGAAGATTAAAAAAAGCGAAGCACAATTGCTTCGTTTTGCTTTTTATATGGTGAGGCCGATGCGACTTGAACGCACACGAGCTAAGCTCACTACCCCCTCAAAGTAGCGTGTCTGCCGATTCCACCACGGCCTCATGTGTGTCTATTCTAACCTATTTTAGTTAGCTTCGCAACACATTCTAATCCATTTGTCTGGCAAAACATATCTACAGGCTGAATATATTCACATTGATAATTATGTTCTTTGAATATTTTCAAGTCTCGTGACAATGTTTTAGGATTACATGAAATATAAATAATTTGCTTAGGTTGAATATGGATTGTGTCCAGTATTCCTTCTTCACTCATTCCTTTTCTTGGCGGATCGATAAACACAATATCGATTTTTTGATTTCTATGCTTATGCACAAATTTTGATGCATCTTCACAAATATATTCGCAATTATTTAAGTGATTTATTTTTACATTATATTTTGCATTTTCTACAGCTTCTTTGACAATTTCTACACCAATTACCTTTTTTACATGTTTCGCAATCGATATTCCGATTGTACCCGTACCAGCATACATATCGATACATGTTTCATTGCCGGTAAGATGAGCGGCATGAATGGCTTCATTATATAAAACTTCCATTTGACTAGGATTGACTTGGAAGAATGATTTAAAATGCAATTTTATTTTATTACCCAAACAATTTTCAAGGATTGAATCACTACCATATAGAATTTTATATTCTTCTCCTAGAATTACATTGTCATTTCGCTTGTTAAGATTAAAAACAATGCTTTTAATATTATCAAAATGTAGTGTCAATTTTTTTATGATTGAATTTAAATTTTTATAGGCTTTTCCAATAAAAACAATTTGAATTTCATTTAAATTAGAATGGCGAATAAAAATATGTCTTAAGCCTTGTGCTTCTTCTATTTTTAGATTTTGAAGTAAGAAGGAATAAATTTCATTAATTTTTTCATCTTGAATATAACACTTTTTACATGGCACAATATCATTAGAATGTTGTCTATAAAATCCTGAAATGATTTTATTGTTTTTTATTTGAATTGGGAATTGTGCTTTATTTCGGTAAAACCATGGTTCTGCCATTCCCAGTATTTTTTTGATTTCTATGGTCTCATCAAATAATTTAATCAAATGTCTGTATTTATATTCTAATTGATATTCGTAATTCATGTATTGTAAACTGCAACCACCACATGATTTAAAAATAGGACAAATAGGCTTTGTTCTATTCTGATTTTTTTCGATAAGTTCGATAATAATGCCATAGGCATAATTTTTTTTCAGTTTAACGATTTTTATTTTAGCTACTTCACCAATCATAAGATTGGGCACAAAAACGACAATATTTTCTATTTTTACAACACCACTTGATAAATCGGTATCATCTATGCATTTTACGATATATTCTTCATTTTTTTTCATACACATAATAATATCAGAAAATTATTAATTTATAAATTGACAAATTTATGAATTGTTTATATAATTCATAGCGTACTATATAAAATATATAGCGAGCTATGGAAAGGAGTATCATGAGTAAATCTAATGATCTAGGGTATTATTTCTGCTTGATTGATAACCACATGGAAAAAACAATGAATGAAGCGTTGAAAAAATATGATTTAACTAAGTCTCAGCAAGATGTTTTAGGATTTTTACATCACACAAAGAAAGAGTTTGTGATTCAAAAAGATATTGAAGAGCATTTTCACATTTCGAACCCAACAGTAACTGGCTTATTAAATCGGTTAGAGCAAAAAGGTTTTATCGAAAGAATCATGGACCCTAGAGATAAGCGATCACGAATTATTGTCTTAACTGAAAAGGAAGTAGAGTTTCATGATGCGATTGAGAATCATGTACATTCTATGGAATCTAGATTTGATGATGTATTAGGTGATCAGAAAGATATTTTATTAGAAATTTTAAAAAAAATAACAGATAGTTTTGAAAGGGAGGATAAGTAATGTTAAAAACTTTGCTAGGACAAGTAAAGGAATATAAAAAAGACTCTATTTTGAGTCCGGTTTATGTTTCTATAGAGGCAATACTTGAAGTTTTGATTCCACTTTTAATGGCCTATTTAGTGGATGAAGGTATTGAAAAGGGAAATATGTCATCTATTATGTTTTATGGCTTTTTAATGTTAGCAGCTTCTTTTGTGTCTTTATGGGCAGGTGCAAAAAGCGGAAAGCATGCGGCTATTGCTTCAAGTGGTTTTGCCAAAAATTTGAGAAAAGCTGAATATCGCAGCATTCAAAAGTTTTCGTTTTCTAATATAGATGATTATTCAACGAGTGGATTGATTACACGTATGATGACAGATGTAACGAATGTTCAAAACGCTTACCAAATGATTATTCGTATTTGTGTTCGATCACCACTTATGTTGATTTCATCATTAATTGCAGCATGTTTTATTAATGCACGCATGACTTTAATTTTTTTAGTTGTGGTTTTAATTTTAGGAATTGTATTATTTAGCATTATTTTTATTGTTAATCCAATTTTTAGACGTTTATTTAATCGTTATGATACATTGAACGGTAGTGTTCAAGAAAATATTTTGGGTATTCGAGTTGTTAAATCTTTTGTTCGTCAAGATCATGAAATTGATAAATTCCAAAAAGAAAGTGATGCGATATTTAAAATTCAAAGAAAAGCTGAAAAAATTCTTATTTTTAACTCGCCAGTTATGCAATTCTGTATGTATGGTTGTATTTTATTGATTTCGTGGATTGGTGCTCATCAGATTGTAGCCAACAACATGACTACTGGGCAGTTAATGTCTTTATTTACTTATACAACAAGTATTTTAATGTCATTAATGATGCTTTCTATGATTTTTGTTATGGTGACAATGTCAATCGCAAGTGCAAACCGTATTAGTGAAGTTATTAACCAAGAAAGTGATTTGGTGAGTCCTGAAAATGGTGTTAAAGAAGTTAAAGATGGAACTATTGATTTTGAAAATGTATGCTTCCATTATGGAAAAGATGAAGATATTCTAGAAAATATTAATTTACATATTGAGAGCGGAACTACTTTTGGCATTCTTGGTGCTACAGGTTCAAGTAAATCAAGTTTAGTGCAATTAATACCAAGATTATATGACGTTACAAATGGTCATGTTAAAGTGAGTGGAATTGATGTACGCGACTATGATTTAAAAACATTACGTGATAATGTTGCCATGGTACTTCAAAAAAATGTTTTATTCTCTGGAACAATCAAAGAAAATATGCGTTGGGGTGATGCGAATGCGAGCGATGAAGAAATCATTGAAGCATGTAAACTTGCCCAGGCGGATGAGTTTGTTGAAAAGATGCCAGACAAATATGATACCTTTATTGAACAGGGTGGATCAAATGTATCCGGGGGACAAAGACAAAGATTATGTATTGCTCGTGCATTGTTGAAAAAACCAAAAATTTTAATTTTAGATGATTCAACAAGTGCTGTTGATACAAAGACAGACGCGTTGATTCGACAAGCTTTCTTAAACAAAATACCAGATACAACTCGTATCATTATTTCGCAACGTGTTTCAAGTATTCAGGATGCGGACCAAATTCTTGTTTTAGAGGATGGTAAAATATCTGGATTAGGAACACATGAAGAATTATTAAAAACAAATGCGATGTATAAAGAAACATATGAAGCACAAAGTAAAGGCGGTGATTTTGATGAACAATAAAAAGGAAATGGGTAGTTTAAAAAGAGTTGTTCTAGAAACAATATCATCTTACAAACTTGGTTGTCTTTGTGTATTGTTATTAATTATTTTATCTAGCGTTGCCAGTGTATATGGTAGTGTATTCTTAAAAAGTTTGATTGACGATTATATTACACCTTTATTATCTGAAAGTGTTCCAAATTATGCTCCTTTGCTGGCAGCACTTTTTAAACTTGCTTGTATTTATGGAATTGGTATTTTAGCAACTTATGGATTTAACCGAATCATGGTCACTGTTTCTTTAGGAACTTTAAAACATATTCGTGATGAATTATTTGAACATATGCAAACGTTACCTATTGGATTCTTTGATACACATCCTCATGGAGATATAATGTCTGTATATACAAATGATACAGATACTTTACGCCAGTTGATTTCACAAAGTATTCCTCAACTGATTGTTTCTTTTATTACTCTTGTTTCAGTTACAATTTCTATGTTTGTTTTGAATATACCATTGACTTTACTTACTTTATTTATGGGTGGACTCATGGTGTTTATGAGTAAAAAATTAACGGCTAAGTCTGGAAAATATTTTATTGCGCAACAAAAACAATTAGGCGTTGAAAATGGATTTATTGAAGAGATGATGGAAGGAAGTAAAGTCATCAAAGTATTTACACACGAAGAAAAAAGTATTGAAGACTTTGATAAGGTAAATGATGCTTTGTTTGAAGCAAGTGCTAATGCCAATATTTTTGCGAACGTATTAATGCCGGTTGTAATGAATATTGGATACATTTCTTATGTTTTAGTAGCTGTTTTAGGTTCTGTACTTGCGATTCATAATATGGCAGGATTAACACTTGGAACTATTGCGGCATTCTTACAGTTAAATCGTTCATTTACATCTCCGATTGGACAAATTTCTATGCAATTAAATTCCGTTATTATGGCGGATGCAGGAGCCAAACGTATTTATGAGATTTTAGATGCTGAAAGTGAAGTTGATGATGGTGTTGTTACTTTAGAACAAATTGATCATAATCATTGGGGATGGAGACATCCACATGCAGATGGTACGAGTGATTTAGTTCCATTAAAGGGAGATGTACGCTTCAATAATGTTGATTTCTCTTATAATTCTAAGAAACAAATTTTGTTTGATGTATCTTTATTCGCAAAGCCTGGCCAAAAAATTGCCTTTGTAGGTGCAACGGGTGCAGGGAAAACGACTATTACCAATTTAATTAATCGTTTCTATGATATTCAAAATGGTAGCATTACCTATGATGGCATTGATGTGAAACTTATAAAGAAAAGTGATTTAAGAAGAAGTTTAGGCATAGTTTTGCAAGATACAAACTTGTTTACTGGAACGATTATGGATAACATTCGTTATGGTCGTTTAGATGCAACGGATGAAGAATGTATTGCCGCAAGTAAATTATCCAATGCTCATGAATTTATTAAACACTTGGAACATGGTTATGACACAATGATTCATGCTGGTGGAGAATCTTTGTCACAAGGACAAAGACAATTGCTGAGTATTGCTCGTGCAGCAGTAGCCAATCCTCCTGTATTGATTTTGGATGAGGCTACAAGTTCAATCGATACACATACCGAACGTATTGTTCAGGAGGGTATGGATAAATTGATGGAAGGAAGAACTGTATTTGTGATTGCTCATAGACTTTCTACTATTCAAAACAGTGATGCGATTATGGTGTTAGAAAACGGTCATATTATTGAACGTGGTAATCATGATGATTTGATTTCTCAAAAAGGAAAATATTATCAATTATATACAGGAGCATTTGAACTTGAATAGTTCGGATGCTTTTTTTATGTCTTGCAATGTAAACGGTTACATGATACGATATAGGAAACTAGAATGTAGAAAGGAGTTTCCAAGAGTTGCTATGAATCAAAAAGAACAAATACTAGAAGCGACCATTTGTGTGTTTAACAAAAAAGGGATGAAATTCACGATGGATGATTTAGCAAAAGAATTAAATATGAGTAAAAAAACCATATATAAGTATTTTGATAACAAAAATAAGTTATGTCTTGATATGGTTGATTATTGTTTTGATCGCATAAAATTAAGTGAACAAGAAATAGTTAATAATGCTGAATTGACCATAAAAGAGAAAATACAAAGAATTTTAGGTGTTCTTCCTGATGGATATAAAGACATTGAATTTCGGCAATTGTATTTATTAAAAGATAAATATCCGAAAATTTATAAAAAGGTGGAACAAAGATTGGAAAATGGATGGGATTCAACGATTGCACTTTTAAATCAAGGCATTGAAGAGGGTGTCGTTTGTAATATTTCAATTCCTATTTTTAAAGTGATGTTTGAATCAACTATTGAACATTTTTTTCAAAGAGATGTACTTTTACAAAATCAAATGGATTATGCGGATGCATTAAATGAAGTAGTCACCATACTAACAAATGGAATATATAAGGAGTAAATGATATGGATCGATCAAAAGTGGTTTTTGGCAATGTTTTGCCAGAAAAAGTAGTAAAAAAAGCAGTTAAATCTAAAAATAAATATATAAAGAAATTTGGAGATGATTCAAATTGTTCTTATCCTGTAACAATTCAAGATAACATTTACATTGGAGATTTGTTAGGTGTAAAAAATGTGCTGGTTGGAGATGTAAACACAAATGCACATTATGTGAAGAATGAGAAAATACATGAATTTGATACAGAAAAAGGAATTATTGTAGGGAATATCCGTATGGGATTTGGACATTATAGAATCTCTATGGCTATTGCTTCATGTGCACATTCTATGGGATATACACCGTATTGGATGGATTTAAATTCGTATAATGAAACGACATGTACGAAAGTCATAGGTGCTCAAAATGAATTGTATTCATTAGGATCACGTCTATCTAAAAATTATTTATTTAATAAATTTGTATGGGAACCTGTGAATTATGAAGGTTTTCGTGCCTTATCTTATAATGCGACAGATCAAAAGAATGCGGAATTAATGGCACCCGTATATCGAAATGTTCCTAAAGATATACCTGTTGTAGCAACTCATGTTTGGCCAGCTCAAGCCGCCGTTCATGCAGGAATGAAATATGTTGTGAATGCGATTCCAGATAACTGGCCAATGGCTTTACATTTTTCTGAAGGAAGTCTTCATACGATTCAATGCAAAAATGCATATCAAGGGTATCGAATTTGTAATGGCATGTTGAAAAAACAAGTTTGTAAGCCAATGCCTGCAAAAGATCTTGTGTATACAGGTCATTATATTGATCATGAATTAGTTTCTAACATTGAAATCGATTGCGATGCACGAATTCATAGAAAAAAAGATGGAAAACCGATGCGTTTTTTATTAACGATTGGTGGAGCGGGAGCTCAAAAAGAAATCTTTGCAGCTATCATTAAACATTTATTGCCTGCTATAAAGAATAAAAAAGCTGTTTTATATGTAAATGTTGGCGATTATAAAAATGTATGGGATGACTTAATGAAAGAAATTCCTGAAATGAAAACAATAAGTACTACACATTTTGATCAATGGGATGAAACAAAAGAATTTGCGCAAGATGCCTTAACAAAAGATGTCTACGGAATTCATGGCTTCTGGCATTCTAATATTTTTGAGGCGGTCTATTGTACAAATTTATTGATGCGAAGTACGGATGTTTTAGTTACAAAGCCAAGTGAATTAGCGTTCTATCCAATTCCTAAATTATTTATAAAGAGGGTAGGAAAACATGAGATGTGGGGAGCTATTCATTCAGCAGAAATTGGAGATGGAACTTTAGAATGTAGAGATATTCCACACACTTTACAAATGGTTGATTTATTTATGGAGGATGATCAGTTTTTAATCGATATGTGTAAGAATATTATCCAGAATAAGTCAATTGGAATTTATGATGGAGCTTATAAGGTTGTTGAATTAGCAATGAAAGAGAGAAAAAATCATGGAAGATAAAAAGAGTTTAAGTCATTCGGAAAAGTTTGCGTATGGTATAGGGGCCGTTGGAAAAGATATGGTTTACATGTTATCGGCATCTTATATTTTGTATTATTATCAAGATATTATGGGTGTCAGTGCATGGATCATGGGAATCATTCTTTTGGTTGCGCGCGTATTTGATGCTTTTAATGATCCTATTATGGGCGTAATTGTTGCGAAAACAAAAACTAGGTGGGGGAAATTTAGACCTTGGTTATTTGTGGGAACATTTTTAAATGCGATTACTTTGTATTTAATGTTTGCTGCTCCTCCTACAATGAATGGAAGTGGATTAGTTGCGTATGCAGCAATCACCTACATTTTATGGGGTGTTACATATACGATGATGGATATTCCATATTGGTCAATGGTTCCAGCTTTTACTTCAAGTGGAAAAGAAAGAGAAAATCTATCGGCTATGGCTCGCTCTTGTGCTGGAGTTGGATCTGCTCTTATTTCAATCATTACGGTTATGGCTGTTTCCTTTTTGGGTAACACTTTTGGAACAGGCGCAAATGATGAACGTACAGGATTTAAAATGTTTGCACTATTTATCGCCATTATATTTTTTGTCTTTATAACTATTACGTGTGTAGTTATTAAAGAAAAATCGAGTGTTGATACAAAGGCTGTTAGTGTTAAAGAAATGTTTAGTTCTTTAATTCATAATGATCAAGCTATGACGATGGTCATCGCAATTGTAATGATTAACACGGCTTTATATATTACTCAAAATTTATTGATTTATTTCTTTAAGTATGATTTTAGTCCTGAGAGTTGGAAGGCTAATTATACTTTATTTAATACGTGTGGAGGCGCTTTTCAGATTTTAGCTATGATGATTTTGTTTCCACTACTTAGAAAATTTATGAATTCGATGAAGATATTTACAGTATGCTTTGGAATGGCAATGGTTGGATATATTAGTATTCTTGGTATATGTGCAACGGGAACTACAAATGTATATGTTTTGTTGATTCCTGCTTTCTTGATTATGTCAAGTATCGGTATGTTAAATGTCATTATTACAATATTTTTGGCGAATACAGTGGATTATGGTGAATTTAAAAATCATCGTAGAGATGAGTCAATTATTTTTTCAATGCAAACTTTTGTGGTTAAATTAGCTTCGGGTATTTCCGCATTAATTGCTTCTCTTGTTTTAAGTATTTTCCGTATTAGCTCAGATGAAACGACACACTTTGTATTAAGTTCACAATCTAAACTTGGATTAAGAATGTGTATGACAATTTTACCTATTTTAGTATTAATTGTTGGATATATTGTATATCGTAAACATTATATTTTGACAGATGAAAAGCTTGAAGAAATGAATGTAGAAATCCAAAAGAGGAAAGAATATGATTTACAATAATGAGAATATATTTCATCTTCAAACGAATAAAACATCTTATATATTTTCTGTTTTAGATTCGGGTCATTTACAACATTTGTATTATGGAAAACGTCTAAGAGAAGGTCATGAAGAAGTTTTGTTAGAAAAACACGCATTTGCTCCAGGCAATACAATTCAATATGATTCAGAACATCTAAATTTTAGTTTAGAAGATATGAAATTAGAAATGTCAGGTTTGGGTAAGGGAGATATTCGTGAGCCTTTTGTAGAAATTACGTATGCTGATCAAACAAATACTTGTGATTTCTTATTTGATTCATTTGAAATTCTTGATAAGAAAGAAGAATTTCAAACTTTACCCGGCTCTTATGGGGATTGTGATCATTTGAAGGTGATTTTAAAGGATAAAAATTATGATGTAGAGTTGCAGTTACATTATTATGTTTATGAGGAATGCGATGTGATTTCTAGAAGTTCTTTGCTAGTAAATGGAAGTGAAGATGTGATTCAATTGAATCGTTTGATGAGTACACAACTTGATTTTGATCGCAATGATTTAGTTTTTACATCTTTCCATGGAGCGTGGGCTAGTGAAATGCAGAAACAAGATGTTCTTGTTTCATCTGGTAAATATGTTTCTGAATCTTTTACTGGAACATCAAGTAGTCGTAGTAATCCTTTTGTAATGATTCATCCTCAAGAAACTCAGGAATATTTTGGTGATTGTATGGGTTGTAATTTAATTTATAGTGGAAATCATTACGAATGTATTGAGGCAACAACGTATGGAAAATCTAGATTTGTTTCTGGTATTCAGCCTAGAAATTTTAGTTTTATTTTACAACCTGGTGAAGTGTTTGAAGCTCCTGAAGCGGTCATGACTTTTTCAAGTCAGGGATTTCATCAATTAAGTGACAATATGCATTCTTTTATACAAAATCATATTATTCGAAAAGAATGGAGTAAAAAAGTTCGTCCTATTTTGTTAAATAGTTGGGAAGCTTGTTATTTTGATATTAATGAATCTAAATTATTAAAACTCGCAAAAGAGGCTAGAGATTGTGGTGTTGAATTGTTTGTAATGGATGATGGTTGGTTTTCCACACGAAACAATGACCATTCCGGTTTAGGTGATTGGAGTGTAAATAAGAAAAAATTACCTCATGGTATTCAAGGTTTACAGAGAAAATTGAAAGACATGGGTCTGGAATTTGGAATATGGGTCGAACCAGAGATGGTGAATGTGGACAGTTGTTTATATAGAGAACATCCAGATTGGGTGATTCAAAATAGAGATGGGAATCATTCGGAAGGAAGAAATCAAAGAATTTTAGATTTAAGTTTAGAAGAAGTACAAGACTATA
>CAVBGZ010000037.1:0-19027 GCA_963595075.1 Waltera intestinalis | reverse complement strand
TTTATGAATTTCTTCGAGCATATACTTCAACCATCATCTTAGTGGCATTATATAATTTTTCGTCCATCCCATACGTATTTAAACTTAATGGATAATTCTCATTTTCTATATAATCAATACTAAATTGAGTTTGTTTGGCGAATTCACACAAATTACCAATGGTGATACATTTATCATCTTCCCAATCTCTTACAATGGATCTCGAATAATAAAAAGCTTTCCCAAGTGTTGACTGACTATACCCTAAAATACAAGAACGTATAAATCGCATCTTTTCTCCAACCGTTTCTCTAGGCATAGATTCATATTCCTTTAATCTTCTGTTCATACTCATTCTTCGATAATCCGTTATGGACGGGTTTACAAATCTTAAAACATCATCAATCTGTTGGAAAGTCAACATAGAAATATCAATATTTGAATATGGTACATCCAACAATAAAGAATCAAGATTGACCCTATCACGCTTAGACATCAATTCAATATATTCAACCTCAATATCCCCATTTCTCTTCTTCCAATAATCTAGTTTTTCTTTTTTTACACCTAAAAATTTTGCCAAAGTCTCCTCTGTAAAACCCATCTTGTCTTGAATTTTGATCACATACTTCATACTACAACGATAGGCGAGAATACAAAAAAAGTATCCGCCCATTTTTGCCATTTTTTGGCTTTTTTAAATCTAAGCATGAAAAAAGAGCTTCAAAATCGAAGCTCTATCGAATGTAATTCGTTGAAAGATGTTTCTCTTTTTGAGGCAAGCCAAATTGTTCTTTACCAAGCCGAATTGATTTCATCATAAATGCCATATTTCGAGCAAGAGTACGCATAATTTGTTTCCCCTCCTCATCCTGCATAGCTTCATCCGCATTATTTCCATGAATCGAATTCCAATATTGACTTGAAACAACAGGCATTCCACTAATCATGAAATATTTGTTTAATTCATCAAATGTAGCACTTGCTCCACCACGACGACAAGAAACAACACTTGCTCCAACCTTCATCGTTTTATCAAAAGAAGTACTGCAAAACAAACGATCAAGCACCGCGATTAAAGTCGCATTCGCACTCGCAAAGTAAACAGGACTTGTCACAATTAAGCCATCTGCCTGTTCAAACTTTGTAGCCAATTCATTGACAACATCATCAAACACGCATTTACCAAGTTTTGAACATTGCCCACACGCAATACAACCACGAACAGCCAAATGACCAACCTGCACAACTTCTGTTTCGATATTTTCTTCTTCAAAAATGTCCACCATTTCCCCAATAGCCAGATTATTTACACCACGAGAATGTGGGCTTCCATTTATAATCAATACTTTCATTATTGTGCCTCTATTTCCTTGATTAAACATTCATTTCCCTGCAGCAAATAGGTATGACCACTCTTACAATACGGACACTCTCTTCCATACTGAATCGTATCATATGTTTTATTACAATCCTGACATTGTGTAATTGCCTCAATCCATTCATACTCCAAACTTGAATGGATCAACAATGGATTTTTGACACGATAATATTTCCAGCAATCTACCAAATATTCAGGCACAATTCCGCTCACCTTACCAATCTGTAAAGTAACCCTTGAAATATCACTCACATCATTTTCTTTGGCCAACTCTGTTAAAGTTTTACTAATATGAACAACAATCCCTAATTCATGCATAATTATCTTTTCTTATTGCGAATAATTTTAATTTGACGTTTTGCAGCATAAGGTAAAATCGCCTTCATCTTATCTTCCGCACGAACCATTTTTGAACCATCTGGAATATCGCGAGTCAAATGAATCGCATCAAACTCACATTTTTGCGTACACAATCCACAACCAATACATTTATTTGTATCCACGATACTTGCTCCACATCCCAAACAACGTTTTGCCTCAATCTTCACCTGTTCTTCGGTTAATGTTGAACGTAAATCTCTAAACGTCTCTTTGGCAACACCTTGTTTATAGCCAGGAACTTGTCTTTTGGCATGATCAAAATCAACATCAATCAAAGCATTCTGTTTATCCAATTCATTAAATAAGTGTAAATCTCTACCTAATGTTAATGATTGACCAGGATGTACATATCGATGCATAGATTCAGCACCCTCTTTACCTTGGGCAATCGCATCAATCGCAAAACGAGGACCCGTACAAACATCGCCACCTGTAAAGATATCTTCTTGAGACGTTTGATACGTTGTGCCATCCGCAACAATCGTACCATTTCCTCTTGTTTCTAATTCTAATCCTTCAACAGGAATAATACTCTGTCCAATTGATAATAAAACAGTATTATAGGCATTTGAAACAAGATTTTCCTCATCATAACTAGGATTAAAACGACCAGTCTCATCTTTTGTAGAAAGGCACTTTTTAAAGATGATCTTGTCATCCAAAATCTCTTTTGGCCCCCATCCACAATGCATCACAATACCCTCTTCTTTAGCTTCTAAAACCTCATCGGGACTTGCCGGCATTTCATTTTCTTTTTCCAAACAATATAAATCTACTTGACTAGCTCCACAACGCAAAGCCATACGAGCCACATCCATAGCCACATTACCGCCACCAACAACGACAACATTACCACTCAACATATGAGAATCTTCTTTTTTGTTTGCTTCTTTTAAGAAATCAATACCCGTTCTAACACTTTCTCTATCTTCACCAACAACACCAGCCTTACGACCTCCTTGTGCACCAATCGCAACATAGAAAGCCTTATACCCCTGTTGTCTAAGCTCATCAATTGTGACATCTTTTCCAACTTCAACGCCACACTTAAACTCAATACCCATCTCTTTTAGAACTTCGATTTCCGCTTCAATAACCTTCTTTTCCAAACGGAAAGACGGAATTCCATTCATCAACATTCCACCAGGACGTTCTTCTTTTTCAAAAATCGTTACTGGATAGCCCATCTGTCTTAAATAATACGCACAAGACATTCCACCAGGACCACCACCAATAATGGCCATCTTTTGATCATAGAATTTACCCTCTACATTCTCACATAAAGGAACATATCTTTGATCTTGTTCCATCTCTTTTTCGGCAATAAACTTCTTGATCTCGTCAATCGCCAAAGGAGCATCAACCATGCCTCTGGTACATTGTTGTTCGCATCGACGATTACAAATTGCACCACAAACGGCTGGGAACGGGTTAAAATCCTTAATCAATTTTAACGCATCCAAATAACGACCTTCACTCGCCATCTTTATATACCCTTGTACAGGCAAATGCGCTGGACAAGCACTCTTACAAGGAGATGTTCCACTGTCATAACAATTCACTTTTGCGGTATCTCTAAAGTTAGGATTCCAATTTGCACTCGTCCACTTTAATGCATCTGGAAGTTCCTGCTTTGGATATTCAATAGGACCTGATTTTGTGCATAATTTTTGTCCCAATTTAGCCGCACCAACAGGACATATTTCTGCACACTTTCCACACGCAACACACTTATCCGCTTCAACATGTGCACGATAAGCACTCGCAGACATGTTTGGCGTATTAAATAATTGACTTGTTCTTAACGCGTTACATACGCCGTGTGCGCAGTTACAAATCGCAAAAATCTTATCTTCCCCATCAATATTCGTAATCTGGTGAACATATCCTTTTCTTTCACAACGCTCTAAAGTTTCAATCACTTCTTCATACGTACAATAATGTCCGCCTTTATTCGTTTGAACGACATAATCTGCCATATCTCCAACCGCAATACATACATCGGCCTCAATATCTCCTGTACCTTCATTGCGAACTCTTTGTTGGCGCCTACAAGAACATGGAGAAAGAGCATACTTATCATATTTATTTAACCAGTGCGAAATTTTTTCTACTGGAACAGCCTGTTGATTGGCAGAAATAGCCTTTTCAATCGGAATAACATGCATACCAATTCCAGCTCCTCCAGGAGGTACCATTGGCGTAACTTTTTCTAATGGTAAACGTGTCATTTGTTCAAAGAAATCCGCAACCACTGGATGTTCTTCCACCAAATCCTTATTCATAACCATGAATTCAGCACTACCAGGAACAAATTGAGGCAATACATATTGTTTTTCGTGTGCATCATTTTCCCAATTGTACTCAATCATACCAATCGTACAAACTTCATTTAATACACGCTCAACCTTATCTTTTTCCCAACCACTTCTCTTTACGATTTCATCAAAAACCAAAGGCTTTCTCACTTCGAAACATAAGCATAAATCGCATTGTTCGTCATTTAAAATTTCACTTAGGCATTTATATTCAGGTGCATCCTCACTTAATTTTTTTACCTTAGCCGGAATACGATCTGTAATTCTACGCGCTAATTTATCAATATTATTTCTATACATTCTCTTTTACCTGTCCTTTTAACCATTCACACCATGCATCGATTCCTTGTCCTGTTTTTGCACAAATCTCAAAAATCTGAGCCTTCGGATTACGATATAAAATATTCTCTTTACACTTTTCTAAATCAAAATCAAAATATGGACAAACATCAATTTTATTAATCAATACCACATCACACACTTGAAACATCAATGGATATTTCAAAGGTTTATCGTCTCCTTCAGGAACACTTAATATCGCCACATTCTTTCTTGCGCCCGTATCAAATTCAGCAGGGCAAACAAGATTTCCCACATTTTCTAGAATAGCCAAATCTAAGTCTTCCATTCCCATCTCATATAGGCCTTGTCTAGTCATATCAGCATCCAAATGACACATACCCCCTGTATGAATTTGAATCGTTTTTACACCATAATTTGAAATGGTCTTCGCATCCACATCACTATCAATATCCGCTTCCATGACTCCAATACGAATTTCATTTTTTAATTTTTCAATCGTTCTAGAAAGAGTGGTTGTTTTTCCAGCCCCAGGACTTGACATGACATTCAATAGAAAAACACCCTTCTCCTTACATTCACTTCTTAATTTATCGGCATCTTTATTATTATCTTCAAATACACTTTGTTTTACTTCAATAACCTTATACACGAAAAATGCACCTCCCTATAGATTGTAAACGATTTCACAAGTTGGGTAAACCGTCAAAAGGTAGTCACGACTAATTAAAAAGAGATAAGTTCGCCTCATCTCTCGAATATTAACAATCTTTACAAACATCGACCCATTCATCATATTCTGAATACATTTCTAATTCAGAAATTGTCAATTGAATTGCGCTGTTGCTTGAACCACATGCGGGGTAAATAAAATCATGTAATTTCAATGACACATCCAAATATACTTTCACATTCTCCTTAAGTGCAAAAGGACAAACTCCGCCAATAGGATGTCCAATCAAAGTTTCTACATCTTCAGAATGAATCATCTTTGCCTTCTTGCCAAAAGTATGCTTATACTTCGCATTATCAATTTTTTTATCTCCAGCCATCACAATCACAATGGGCTGTTCTGCCACAAGAAAAGACATAGTTTTGGCAATATCACTGGGAAGACAATGAAGCGCTTGTGCTGCCAATTCAACCGTTGCACTTGTATCTTGTAACTCCAAAACACGATCTTCAATTCCATACTTTTTAAAATATTCTTTTACATTCTCTATCGACATGATTAAACCCTCACTCCTTGTAGAATACTTCTTTTTTCGATAAAATACAATTATGCCTAGAATTCAAAATGATTGTGTTCACACAATAGAAATAAAGAAAAGTAAATTTATCACTTATCTACACCGTACACAAGATGAGATGGAAGCCAAAGAATTTTTAAAAAACATAAAAAAAGAACATCCAAACGCCAACCATCACTGTACCGCTATGATTATTGGTTCAATTATGCGATCCAACGATGATGGCGAACCCAGTCAAACAGCTGGACACCCAATGCTTGACGTACTTATGCACCATCATATGCAAGATATTCTTGTCGTCGTTGTACGTTATTTTGGTGGAATCAAATTGGGTACAGGCGGATTGGTTCGTGCCTATAGCCAAAGTGTAAGCCAAGCCTTAGAACAAGCAACACTCACTGAAGTCATTCAACTTCACGAGTATAAAATACAATTTGCTTACGATCTAATTGGTAAAGTCGATCATTATTTTCGAACAAAAAATATTGATATTACGCAAAAAGAATATGATGCGAACATTACATACTTTTTTGCATCTAAAACAGATTTGACCAAAGATTTAATGGAACTTTCAAACGGAACCATTCAACCTGAATTTATACAAGATATCGAATCTGAATGTATTATATGAAACTAAGAATATGGTATACTTTAGAAAAGCGAGGTTATTTATGGAAGGTATCATTTCATTTATTTGCACAATTATTATTATGGTCATCCTATTTTCTTTAATTGGACCCATCATCATTTACTTTTTACCAATTATCGTGTTGATTTTATTATTTCGATATTTATTTATGCCAAAAAGAACAACACACACATATTATTATGATTCGACACAAGATACAAATACTACATCTAAACCTAAACATGATGCGATTGATGTAGAATATACGGAACGTGATGAGGATGATGAAGCATGATTTGTCAAAACTCAATAGGTTACGATGAACAAATTCATACTTTACTCAACAAATCCTGTCTAACAATGGATAAGCTTTCTATTGATGCCTGGATGAAATATCAATATAATCCAGAACGCATGTTTTGTTTATGGCAAGATGATCAGATTAGTGCATGCCTACAAGTTCAAGAAAGAAATATGATTTTTAAAGGAAAACAGATGCGTATTTCCTATTTAGATTTGGCTTGCACACTACCTGACTATCGCCAAAGGAAACAATTTTCTTCCTTATTAGAAGCTGCTATTCAACAAGCAACTTATAATGACCTATTAACTCTTACCTATACAAATATGCCTAGATTATATGAATCCAAAAGCTTTCAAACCATTTCTTACACAAAAGAATATTGGGTAAGTGCACACCAGTGCAGAAAAGGAAAAAGCTATCGTGTCCGCCATAACGCAGATCATTTATACACCGTCTATTTTGAATTCATGCAATATTTTGACGGAAGCATTCTACTTGGCGAAGAAGAATTTAATCAAACGATTCAATATTATAAAGCTTTAAAAAAAGAAATTGTAACGATGTACAATGATGAAAATGAAATTCGAGGATTTGCGATTTATTCATCAAATAAAGATCAAGCCCACATTGAAATTCTCATCTATTTTGATACACAAGCCATTCAAGATTTATTAACCTATCTAAGTCTTACGCATCATGTAATTTCTATATTGGCAAGTGAAAGCGAGCGATTCGACAAATTATTTCCAGAATCTATGCCTAGAACAAATAAAAAAATTGTCGCAAGACTCAACAATTATAAACTGTTTGATAAATGGACAAATTCTAACGTTCGAAATGCGTTAGAAGCGTTTTCTTTATTAGACAAACCACAATGGAATCACTTCCTATAAGATGTGTACTTCACATCTTTTTTTGTTTGATTTTAAGAGTACGCTATTCTATTATATGAGTATTAAATTGTATGGAGGCGTTATTATGAAATATGATTTTACAACAATTTTAAATCGTCACGGAAAAGATGCGATTGCGGTCGATTCGATTCCAATTAAAGGTGCAAGTGTTGATCCACAATATTCAATCATTCCAATGTGGGTAGCTGATATGAATTATCCTGTTTTCAAAGGAATTCAAGATCAAATCATTCAACGTGTAAATGAGCCTCACTTCGGCTATTTTAACTTACCACAAGCCTACTATGATGCGATTCGATATTGGCAAAAAGAAGTACATCACGTGGATGTTGACCAAGAAGCCATCGGATATGAAAATGGTGTGCTTGGCATTCTTGCCAGCGCACTACACGCATTTACATCTCCAGGCGAAAAAATATTAATTCAATCCCCTACTTATATCGGATTTAGTCATTGTGTAGAAGATAATGGACGCATTATCGTTCATAGTCCTTTAATTCGTGAAAGAAATTGGGAAATAGATTATGAAGATTTAGAAAATAAAATCAAAGACAACAACATCCATTTTGTCATATTCTGCTCTCCACACAATCCTACAGGTCGTGTTTGGAAACGAGAAGAAATTGAACGTTTCATGGCCATCTGCAAAAAATATGATTGTATCGTTTTTAGCGATGAAATTTGGTCAGACATTGTTCGTAATGAAAACCTACATATTCCCACTCAATCTATCAATGAAGATGCCAAAAACCGCACAATCGCAGCTTATGCACCAAGTAAAACTTTTAACCTTGCAGGTCTTGTAGGTTCTTACCATATTATCTACAATAAATATCTTCGTGATCGTGTCAATAAAGAGGCTAGCTTAGCCTATTATAATTCAGCAAATGTATTAAGTGTCCACGCTCTAATCGGTGCCTTATGTCCTGATGGAAAAGAGTGGGTAAAAGAATTAAATGATGTAATTGCTCAAAACGTGGATTATGCCGTTGACTTTATCCAAACGCACTTTGAAGGAATTAAAATCACAAAACCAGAAGGTACATATATGCTCTATTTAGATTGTACCGATTATCTAAATACACACAACATCGATATGGACACTTTATTAAAGAAAGGCATTCATTATGGTGTTCTTTGGCAAGATGGTAGACCATTTGAAAATCCAAATACCATTCGATTAAATTTAGCCTTACCTTTCTCACTTGTCAAAGAAGCTTTTGATCGTCTAAACGAATTTGTATTCTAAGAAACGTGCTTATGCACGTTTTTTTCTACCCTCTTCTTCCATGATTTTTCCATTTCAGAATTAATACATAAATGAAAAAATATTTGTTGATTTTCTCCACAAACTTGATTGTTATTACAGTATGAGGTGAAAATCATGCTGATGACGTATGGTATGTTAAAAAATTCTTTGTACAATTACAAACAACCCGACAATAAAATCAAACGAATGAGCGATGCAGGTGAAATTATTAGACTGACCAAAAACATTTATGAGACAGATAAAAATATCCCCGGGTATCTATACGCAAACATCTTATATGGTCCTTCCTATATTAGTTTTGAATATGCACTATCTTATCATGGTCTTATTCCAGAAGCTGTATATGTTTACACAAGTGCGACCTTCAACAAAAGGAAAAAGAAAACCTATCACAATGCTTTTGGAACCTATACCTATAGAGATGTTCCTTCAAAAGCGTATTGCTACGATATTCTAGTCATGGAAAATGATATTTATCCGTATTCTATTGCTTCTGCTGAAAAAGCTTTATGCGATAAGCTCTATACCTTAAAACCTATTCGTTCCATCAAAGATTTAAAAATCGTACTATTTAATGATTTAAGAATTGATCAAAATGCTTTTAATAAATTAGATTTTAATAAAATGAATACACTATGTGATTTATACAATTCAACCACTTTAAGAACATTAAAAAAAATAATTGGAGAAAAAAATGAATACATTAATTCAACAAATGCTGCAAAAATATGATCCAAAAAATAACGAAGAAAAGCGCAATGCAATTAAGGAAATTATGCAAGAAATTGTATTATGTGGTCTAAGTAAAGCCGGTTTTTTTGATGTAGCTGCATTCTATGGAGGAACTGCATTAAGAATTTTTTATGATCTGGACCGGTTTTCAGAAAATTTGGATTTTGCACTCTTAACTAAAAATCCAAACTTTAACCTATCCACATATTTTCCAATTCTTGAATCCACAATTCAATCTTTTGGATTATCTGTCAGTCTTGAAATCAAACAAAAGACGATAGAATCAGCGATACAATCCGCTTTTTTAAAAGGAGACACCATTGAACATTTTTTATTATTCTACCCAAACGATACCATACAAGGAATCAATAAAAACGAGAAAATAAAAGTCAAATTTGAGGTAGATATTACTTCACTTGCACTTGCCACATATGAAACAAAATTTCAACTACTCCCTATTCCCTATAGTATCAAATTATATGATGAAGCCTCATTGTTTGCTGGTAAAATTCATGCCGTCATAAGCAGGGTCAAAGGAAGAGATTTATATGATTATATTTTTTATCTAAGTCACAATATCAAGTTCAACTTACCACATCTTAGAGAAAAATTAATAGAATCCAACTACATTAAAGATTCAGATTCCTGCACATTGATTGATGTTAAAACCATGCTCATAAACCGTTTCAATGAAATTGACTATAAAGAAGCCAAACAAGATGTCTTTTCATTCATTAAAGACAAAAATGCTTTGGATATCTGGTCAAAAGAATTTTTCATCAGTATCACGAATCAACTTGATTCCAACTCCTAAATAAACAATAAGCACCTAACAACATATCTGTAGGTGCTCATTATTTATTGACTGCTCTTCATTTCAAACAAAATATCTCTAAGACTTGCTGCACGCTCAAAATCCAAAGTACGC
This sequence comes from Waltera intestinalis, assembly GCA_963595075.1. Lineage (GTDB taxonomy): Bacteria > Bacillota_I > Bacilli_A > Erysipelotrichales > Erysipelotrichaceae > Holdemanella. The sequence continues at coordinate 8,642 of CAVBGZ010000037.1, read as the reverse complement.
GCTGCCTCCTTCATTTCACGCTCAATATTTTGAATCATCTGTTCTTTATCTTTTACAGACATCTTTTTCTTCTTTAAGAATTTTGCAGTCATCTCCTTTGTTTCCTTAGAACGAACCACTTCATGGATTGGTTTTATAATCGTTTTTGGAACAATGCCATGCGCCTTGTTATAATCCATCTGAATCGTACGTCTACGATTTGTTTCATCCATAGCCTCTTGCATACTTTGTGTAATACGATCGGCATACATAATAACTTTTCCATCCGCATTACGTGCTGCACGCCCAATAATCTGAATCAAAGATCTTCTAGAACGTAAAAAGCCTTCCTTATCCGCATCCAAAATCGCAATCAAACTGACTTCAGGAATATCCAACCCTTCCCTTAATAAGTTGATTCCGACCAACACATCATATTTACCCAAACGCAAATCATGAATGATTTCAGTACGCTCAATCGTTGTTACCTCATGATGAAGCCATGCAACCTTTAAATCCAGACCCTTTAAGTAAGAAGTCAAATCTTCGGCCATACGAACCGTTAACGTTGTAATCAACGTTCTTTCTCCTCGATCAATTCGCTCTTTGATTTCATCCACCAAATCATCAACCTGACCCTCAATCGGACGCACTTCCACAACAGGATCTAATAAACCAGTTGGACGAATGATCTGTTCAACAACCTTATTATCTGTCTTTTCTAATTCATAATCACCCGGTGTAGCGGATACAAAAATCGCATTTTTGATCAATCCTTCAAACTCATCAAATTTTAAAGGACGATTATCCAATGCGCTAGGAAGTCTGAAGCCATAATCAACTAAAACCTGTTTTCTAGCCCTATCCCCATTATACATACCTCTTATTTGTGGCAAAGAAACATGGGACTCATCCACCACCAACAAGTAGTCATCCGGAAAATAATCAAATAAAGTATATGGCCTTTCTCCAGGCTTTCTTCCATCAATATGTCGAGAATAATTCTCAATTCCCGGGCATACACCAAATTCATTTAAAGCCTCAATATCATAGCGACACCTTTGTTCTAGTCTTTCCTTTTCCAAAGGTTTATCAACCGAATCAAAATATTCTAATCTCTCCTCTAATTCCTCTTCAATCGTATGAGCTGCACGATGAATAATATCCATACTTGTCGCATACCCATTCGCTGGATAAATAATATACAATTGGTAAGACTGATTCACATGGCCCGTTACTGGATCCACTTCGCAAATTCTTTCAACCTCATCATCGAACATTTCAATACGTATAAGATATCGATCCGTATGACCTGGCGTAATCTCGATCACATCTCCTCGCACTCGAAATGTCCCTCTTAATGGATCACTATCATTCCGTTTATATTGTTGATGAACTAGTGCAAGCATCAATTCATTACGCTCAATAATCTGTCCTGTTCGTAAAGAAAAAATCATATGACGATATTGTTCAGGATTACTCGCACCATAAATAGACGCAACACTCGCCACAATAATCGTATCTCTTCTCTCCAACACACTATTGACAGCAGCCATTCTAAGCATGTCCAATTCTTCATTCGTCTTTGTGTTCTTATCAATATATGTATCTGTCTTTGGTAAATACGCTTCTGGTTGATAATAATCAAAATAAGAAACAAAATATTCAACGCGATTATGTGGAAAAAACTCTTTAAATTCCGAATATAATTGTCCAGCCAACGTCTTATTATGTACAAACACCAAAGTTGGACGATTTACCCTTTCAATCACATTTGAAATCGTAAAAGTCTTTCCCGTTCCCGTTGCACCAAGCAATACTTGATATTTTTTATTTTCTTCTAGTCCAGAAACAAGTTCTTTTATTGCCTTAGGTTGATCTCCGCTTGGCTTATAGTCACTAACAAGTTGAAATTTTTCATCCGACATATTTTCACCTCAATTCTTGAAAAAAGTAGGAATAACCCTACTTTTGTGCTTCTTCTATTGCTCTTTGTCTTTGAACATCGTCTTGGCTGTTCTCATTCATCTTTAAAGTGGCTTTCTTCACTAAAAGATCCCAGCATTCTTTATCACAATCTCCACTTGCTTCAAGTCCATTATCCGATTGAAATTGTGCTAACGCATTACTACTAGTCATTGAAAAATAAGTATCTGTACGATCGACGTTATAGCCTAAATATTGTAAAAATATTTGTAGAGCTTTCGCATTATCACAAACCGTATCCTTCTTAATGACACTCTTCTTTTTCATCTTTGTATATGTCACAGAACGAATCGAACTATCTTTCACTTTCACATCCGGTTTAAAACCCTTTTTGTTGATGCTCTTTTTATTTGGTGTATACCAACGATTTGTCGTATATTTCAAACTTGTTCCATCCGAAAAAGGAACACTCACTTGTTCCGTTCCTTTTCCATAGGTTTTTGTTCCTACACACGTAACAATATCATTCAAATTATCTTTTAAAGCACCAATTAACACTTCACTTGCGCTTGCGGTATTTCCATTTTGTAAAACGACAATCTTATCCATTTTAATCTGTGAAAAAGAATCCTTCGTCTTTTGTTCATTCCAATTTCCATCTTTATCTTTTTCATTGAAGACAACCGAGTTTTCAGGAAGTAAGCTTGATGCTACTTCTAAAGCCGCATTTAAATAACCACCCGTATTATTACGTAAATCCAACACAAGCTTTGTGATTCCTGCTTCCTGCAATCTTGTCATGGCTTTCGCAAAATCTTTTCCACTATTCTCTGAAAAGCTTGATAAAATGATTTCACCATAATCATCATATATGTTACAAATTACTGTTGAATCAAAGGTTCCTGGTGTCAAATTGACTGTATATTCTTTTCCATTTCGAATATATTTTACTTTCACATTCTTTGATTCATTAGACTTTATATACTTAACAATCGTATCCGAATCATTTTCATTACAGACCAACTCATCAAAAGAAAGAATAATATCGCCTGACTTTAATCCTTTTTTATCTGCCGTAGAATTAATATATACGTTTGATACGACAAAGTTTTTATCTTCATTCACATAAAAACTGACTCCAATTCCTACACTACTTCCTTGTAGTGATGTAGAAAAAGCTTGTGCCTGCTCTAAATCAAAATAATTTGTATGTGCATCCTTATCTAATGTTGTCATACCAATAATGGCTTGTTCCATTAATTTTGTATCAAGATTTTTGATTTTATTTGAATAATACCAATCATTTGTTAATGTAGAATAAATGGTCTCAAATTTTTCTTGTTCTTCGCTTTTCGAATCCGATTTTTTTAGTACAAGTGGAACACTTATACCCGCAAAAAAACAAATAAAACAAAGACCAACAACTAAAATTTTCTGGGCTCTTTTATTCATGATTTTCCCCCTAACCACATTACTATATCATGAAAACGATAGGACGGCCTATCGTTTCATTTTTAAATATTTTCTTGTTGCCAAAAATGATGCGAAACCACCAATCAAGATTCCCATCAAGAAAATGCATCCGCCCACTCGAACATACATATATTCTGGTTTAAACAGTGTAAATAATGGTGTGAAAATTTGTCCAGAAAAAGATGTATAAAGAGCTTGATAGCCAAAATATAAAGCTAGAAAAGGAAGTAGAGCACCTATTAAACCAATGACAATACCTTGAACAATGAAAGGTTTATTGACAAACCCATCGGTCGCTCCAACTGTACGCATGATCATAATTTCATCTTGCCTTGAATCAATAGTTGTTTTAATCGTATTAAAAATTAAATATAACGATAATAATACGAGCAGTACAACGATTCCATATCCTATTTTTTGTACGATTGAAAGCATATCTACTAAAGAAGTAACACTGCTTCCGCCATAGGCAACACTCGATACTCCTGATAGCTTTTCAATGTTCTGACTTGTTTTTTCAATTTTATCCGCATTCTTCACATAGACAAAAAACGCATTGGATAAAGGGTTATTTTCTCCTCGATACACAGAAAACGCCTCTCCCTTTTCCTTGATCATCAATTCAAGTTCTTGATCTGCACTAGATAATTCCACTTTAGAAACATTTGAAAGAGAAGAAATGGCACCTTCTATCTTTTGAATTTCTTCATCCGTTTTTATATTTTCATCTAGAACAACATGAATACTCAAATCTTTTTTGATATCACTTGAAAAATAGTTCACGTGAATTCCTAAGACCAAAACACATCCAACTAGAAATAAAGTAACCGTGATAGCGCTCATGGCAGATAGACAAAGCATGAAATTTCGCTTCATTCCTATAAAGGCATATTTTAACTCGTAAAGAAATGTTCTTAGTCCTCTCATACTGATTTATACCCACCTCTTTGCGAATCATGTACAACATATCCTTTATCCAAGGTAATTGTTCGCTTTTTGAAACGATTTACCAATACAATATCATGTGTAACCATCACAATGGTTGTATTTAATTTTTCATTGATTTTTTCCAATAGAGCAATGATTTCCAAGCTTTTTTCTGGATCCAAATTCCCTGTTGGCTCATCCGCAATCAAAATTTGGGGTTGATTGGCAATGGCACGTGCAATCGTCACACGCTGTTGCTGGCCTCCAGACAATTCATCCGGATAACTTCTTGCCTTTTCTTTTAAGTCGACCATTTCTAAAATATCAAATACACGTTTACGAATTTGTTTTCTTGGCATCCCCACAACTTCTAGAGCAAACGCAACATTTTCATAAACAGTCAGTTTGGGTAATAATCGATAGTCCTGAAATACACAACCCACATTCCGTCTATAGTATGGAACTTTACGATGTTTGAGTTTTCCCACATTTACACCATTGACCATGACCGTACCACCATCAGGTATTTCTTCACCATTTAATACTTTAATTAGAGTTGATTTACCGGAACCCGTAGCTCCAATGACATAGACAAATTCTCCCTTTTCAATTTGAAGAGTGATGTCATTTAACGCATGCACCCCATTAGGATAAGCTTTTGATACATTTTTTAAATCAATCATTATTTTCACTCCTAACTAAAGAAATTTTCCGGACGTTCACGACAAGGTGTGGCATGTCCTGCTTCACATGAAGTAGATGTAGAAGACCATCCTGTTCCCCACGCAAAATCGGCGTTCGAACTAAATTTCTTGATGGCATCATCAATCGACATAGAACCTAAATTATATACTTCAATATGCGTATGGGCTCCAGATGAATTTCCTGAATTTCCCGATAACGCAATGGTTTGTCCTTGGGATACACTTTGTCCAGCTGAAACCGAAATGCTTTGAGATAAATGCGCAAAACTTACCGCATACAACGTATCATTTACACTACACAACATTTCGATTGTATTTCCTCCACCCGCAGGATGGCCGGACCAATTCCCTAAATATCCACTGTTTGATCCAACAGGAGCATTCGCATACAAAATAATTCCGTTTGCCGGAGCGACGATCGTTGTTCCAATTGGTGCTGCCCAATCAAGTCCTAGATGCAATCCTCCACCAGAGTACGCCCAAGTTCCTGCACTTTTTGAACCACCTTGTACAGGATGAATAAATCCGGAAACAGTCGTAATACTGCCACCTGAGAAATTTGTTGAAATCACAAAATCACGAATGGAATCCATATCTACTTGTGCTTCACGTTTTTGCGCTTGTAACTGAGCAATTTGTTGTTCATATTGAGCAACTAAAGCGTTATACGATTCTTCCAATTCGCTCGCTTGTTGTTTTTGATTTTCTAAATCTTTCTTTTCAGCTTGTGCGTCATCATTCAATCGTTCTTGCTCTTCTTGTTGAAGCTGTAATTCCGCTTTTAAAGCATTTAATTTCTCGATTTGAGATTGATCATCTTCTGTGATTCTTTCTAACCCCATAATGCGACGTAACATATCCGATAAACTATCTGATCCCATGATCAAATCAATAACCATATTTGTTCCAGTGCTTGTTTGTTCACTTTTCATTCGTTTTTGAATTTGTTTATTCCAAACTTCAATTTCCGCTTCTTTTTGAGCAATTTGTTCTTCTAATTTCTTAATATTTTCCTCAATCAATTGAATGTAGTTTTCTTTTTCACTAATTTGTTCTTGTAAAGAAGTAATCAATTCCTTTTGTTGTTTGGCAAGTTCTTCTACCTTGGCCGTATCAGATTCAAGCGAAGAAATACTCTCATTATAAGATTCAATACTCTTTTTTAAACTATCCCTACGACTATTTTGATATTCCCTAAAGCCTTCACAAGCCTTTACGCCTTCAGAAGAAGTTTGTGCTTGTGAACACTTCGCATACCAGCTTTCCGTATCTGAATAATCTTCTGCACAAACAGGCATAATATTCGATAGTATCAGTGCCGTTGAACTTAATGTGATTAAAATTTGTTTTTTCATCGTGTCCACCTCACATACTTTCTAACAGCCAAATAACTACCAAGCATTCCGACAAGCATACCAATCGCTAAAATACCTAAAGATGTCCATAAAACAAAAGGATACGGATTTAACATGGTCATCATATTACTGAAGAACATTCCATCCATTATATTGTAAAGGGCTGTATATCCAAAAATACAGATAAGAATAGGTCCTAACGCTCCCCAAAATCCGATAAACATTCCTTCCAAAACAAATGGAAAAGAAATGTACCAGTTATAGGCTCCAACTGTACGCATAATCCAAATTTCATCTTTACGCACTAAGATTGTCATTTTGATCGTACTTCGAATTAAAAATAGCGCAATAAAAATCATCAATCCAACAAAGACACTTCCCCATAAACGAATATTTTTAAATAATTTTACCAGTATAGAAATTGTACTTCCTCCATACGTTGCTTCTACAACACCTGACATAGAATTGATTTTTTTCGTTACTTTTTGAATCTTGGAATTATCCTTCAATTCCACTTCAAAAACATCATATAAAGGATTGTTCTCTCCCTTGTATTGTCTAAACATATCTCCATTTTCTTGAATCAAAGCATCCAATTCATCATCTTTACTTGAGTAAGTCACACTCTTTACATTTGAAATGGATTCAATCTTTTTTTCAAGCGCATCCACTCTATTTTGACTTAAAGTTGGATTAATCGTTACTTGAATCATAAATCCTTCTTCAATTTGATTGGTAAATTGTCCCACATTCATATAGACAACAAACATAAATAAAGCCATCAATAAAGCAATGCCAATGGAAATGATAGAAGAAAAAGTCATCGAAAAATGTCGATGCATATCCTTATTTGCGCTTCGTATAAGTCTTGGTAAACTTTTAATAAATAATATCACTCTATCACCTACATATAGAATTATACCATACTGTACCTTGCATCCACCATTTTGACAAAATTTCACACAAAAAGCAGGATCACCCCTGCCGTGCATAATCAACAATCACCCCTTATAACATCAAACAATCTTTGTACAATTAATCCTAGCAAAAATTCATATGGTAACAAAACATAAGAGTAGAGAAGTACCTCTTGTTATTTGTTGTGTTCTAGCAAAAATTCATATGGTAACAAAACATGCCTTGTCGATGTCATTTGTTTGGTCTTGTTGTGTTCTAGCAAAAATTCATATGGTAACAAAACCAGATAGTCTTTTTTTTGTGCCTACAATTCAGTTGTGTTCTAGCAAAAATTCATATGGTAACAAAACTATTTCTTTGAAAGGATTCTCAATGTAATCGTTGTGTTCTAGCAAAAATTCATATGGTAACAAAACGATTTATGGGTAGATTTGCCAACGTACTTGGTTGTGTTCTAGCAAAAATTCATATGGTAACAAAACTAGTCAGTTAGACGTAGAAGTCACCTATATGTTGTGTTCTAGCAAAAATTCATATGGTAACAAAACCTCCGTGCCCTGTGTATTCATTTATGAAATGTTGTGTTCTAGCAAAAATTCATATGGTAACAAAACACATTCCATTGACATAGACGTGTGATGTCTGTTGTGTTCTAGCAAAAATTCATATGGTAACAAAACGAACCACTACTTGCGGAAATGTATGCCCATGTTGTGTTCTAGCAAAAATTCATATGGTAACAAAACAAGTTTCTAAAACTTTTGTATAATTGCCTTGTTGTGTTCTAGCAAAAATTCATATGGTAACAAAACTATCTTCTGTAGCTGTATCATCCACTGTCAGTTGTGTTCTAGCAAAAATTCATATGGTAACAAAACAGCCAAACGAGTCGCATAGTCAATACTAATGTTGTGTTCTAGCAAAAATTCATATGGTAACAAAACTGAGCATGACTATACTGGTGTTGTTGTTACGTTGTGTTCTAGCAAAAATTCATATGGTAACAAAACAGTATTTTAAACTCAATGTTAAGGGTGCAAGTTGTGTTCTAGCAAAAATTCATATGGTAACAAAACAAACATAAGTCATCTAACACAACACTTTTAGTTGTGTTCTAGCAAAAATTCATATGGTAACAAAACTGACTCATAGCATTACCCGTTGCACTTGCGGTTGTGTTCTAGCAAAAATTCATATGGTAACAAAACGCATGGTATGAGATTATAGACTGCTAATTTGTTGTGTTCTAGCAAAAATTCATATGGTAACAAAACGGGGAGTTTCTTCACTAGGTGGTGGAAGTGGTTGTGTTCTAGCAAAAATTCATATGGTAACAAAACTTGTTCATTCACCTTGTCAA
>CAVBGZ010000036.1:0-19164 GCA_963595075.1 Waltera intestinalis | reverse complement strand
AATATGTCCTTATAGGAAGATAGACGAATTATCTCAACAAGAATTAAATAAATTATTAAATATTCAATATGAAATTATAGAAAAATTTGATTATCATATTCAAATTAAATCTTCCATAACGAGTAAGAAGATATTTTCTTCGCTTTATCAAAATGAAAATATACTTTATTTTGCTCCTTATTATTTAATGAAATATAATGTGTTTTATTATATGGGTTTTTATTTTGATTCTTATATTGCTTTGTTGAATGAATATGAAAATATATCTAGTCATGTAACAAATTGGATTTTAAATGTATATTTAAGAGGAAGGAACGATGATTTTTTATTTGATCCGTATTCTGTGATTGAAATACATGTTTGTGAAATAGAAGAATATGTAAAAAAGGTAGCCATGAGTTAGCTTTCATGACTACCTTTTAGCTTTTCAACTTCATCTTTTGTCAGTGCTCTAAATTCACCGACTTCTAGATTATCTAGAGTAAGGAAACTAAATTGCACACGTTTTAAATAAGTGACCGTACATCCTACATGTTCAAACATTCGTTTAACTTGGTGGAATTTGCCTTCATGAATAGTTAAATAAGCTTTGTTTTGATCAATGATTTCTAATTGACTAGGGGAAGCTATAAAATCTTCAAGCTGCATCGGTTTAGAAAAAAGTTCAACTGCATTATCTGGAAGAACTCCATCAAATTCAACATAATACTTTTTATCTACATGTTTTTTAGGGGATAAAAGATTATGTGTAAATGTTCCATCATTTGAGATTAGAAGTAAGCCTTCTGTATCAATGTCTAAACGTCCAACAGGATAGAGATCGTGTCTTTGCGATTGAATCAATTCCATAACTGTTGGATAGAGCCTGTCTTCTGTAGCGGATACATATCCGGCTGGTTTATTTAACATATAGTATTCAAATTCAACATAATTTACGGGCTCATCATCTACACAAACGATATCTTCTTCTTTTACATTATAATCGGCTTTTTTAATGGTTTCATCATTGATTGTAACCCAACCATTTTTAATGATTTTTTTGACATCATTCCTTGTGCCAAATCCCATATGGGAAAGATATTTATCTAATCTCATTGATAACGCCATCCTTTCGCATACTTATTTTTTAAACTTCCTTTTGAAAGCTTCGCAAAACCTAATGGATAATGATCAACTAAAACTAAAGTCCATCCTTTTGTCTTTGTGTCTAAATCTTTTACATCTAAAGTTTCACCTTTTAAATATTTGATGACTCTAGAATCCTCTATAGAAAAATTTAATGTATTTTTAAATGTATTTTCATTTAAGCTCATAGCTAAAGCTTGACTCGGCTCAAAATGTTTGTTTTTGATTTGGCCAATAAGAAGGCCAGATCTTAAAACACGAAATCCTTTGTATGCATTAAAATCTGTATTTAACCAAATCACTTTATCTTTCTTGATTTTAAAAGTTCCTTTTGGTAAAGTACATAAGTTTAAGAATTCTTCAACCTCTTCTGGTAAAGAATCTGATTTTGATTTTGATTCTATTGTAGAATTTGGATTTCCTTCTTTTTTAAGTAGAGCTACAAAATGACCTTCACCATGAATTTTATGAGGATATAAACGTACACATTCAGGCATATTCACTCCACTAACCATTCCATCTTGTTTACAAATATTGACTAAATGTAAATCTTCATGTTTATTTAATGCATCTTGAATGACTTCTTCATTTTCATGTATAGAAAAAGTACAAGTTGAATACACTAAACTTCCTCCAGGTTTTAACATATCAATAGCTGCATTCAATATTTCTTTTTGAATTGGAGGATAGAAAGAATCATCTTTTTCAATCCAACTTTTAATTAAATCGGGCTCTTTTCTAAACATCCCCTCACCACTACATGGGGCATCCACTAATATTTTATCGAATGTTTCTGAATATTGATTTTTCATGTTAACTAGATTTTCACTTGTGACCCAAGCGTTCTGAATACCAAATAGTTCAATGTTTTTAAGCAAGCCTTGACATCTTGAAGAAGAAATATCATTTGAGATTAATAATCCAGTTTGGTTTAACTTTGTCGCAAGTTTTGTGCTTTTTCCACCAGGAGCCGCACACGTATCTAAGACAAGATCATTTTCTTGAATAGGTAATACTTGGGCTGGCAACATGGCACTTGGTTCTTGAAGATAATAAAGGCCAGCATAATAGTATGGGTGTTTACTTGGCTTATCCAAATTTGCATCATAGTAAAAGCCATCATCTGTCCATGGTATGGGTGTCAGATGAAAATCAGTGATTTTAAGAAAGTCTTCTACAGATATTTTTAAAGTGTTGATTCTTAAACCGTAATACCTTTCATGATTAAAACTTTGAATATAGTCATCATATTCTTCTTTAAGAAGGTCTTTCATTTGATCTTTAAATTTTTGTGGAAGTTCTATCATAGATCAAACGCTTTCGCAAGAGCTTGTACAGCCTTGACTTTATCTTTCTTTTCGATTGTTAGTGATATAGAAATTTCACTTGAAGTAATCATATAGTAGCGAATATTATTTTCACTTAAAATATTTAATACTTTAGAAGCAATACCAGAATGTGTCGAAATACCAAGTCCAACTAAAGAAAGTTTGATATATCCTAACATTCTTTCAATCGGATAGTCTTGAGGGGCATGTTTTAAAATCATATTGCTTTGTTCCTCGTTGCAGTAAAGGGTAAAGTTGGCATTTCCTTCATCATCTAATTGTTGGGAAATGGTATCTAGATTAATGTTTAAATCGGATATAATTTTAAATAATTTACCTAAATACACTCCATCATTTTTTAGATGCATAAAACGAACAATCGCATAATCATCTTTTACACTAAGACCTGTTATTGGCATATCTTCTAATTGTTTATTCATAATCCAAGTTCCTTTCTCAAAGTCTTCCTCTAAAGCTCTTCCTAAAAATAAATTTACATTGTATTTACTGGCAAGCTCTACACTTCTTGTTTCTAGTACACCAGCGCCTAGACATGCCATCTGCATCATTTCTTCATAAGAAATGGATTTTAATTTTTTAGCTTTTGCATACAATCTAGGATCAATGGTATATATACCATCCACATCTGTAAAAATATGACAATCAAATCCTAACTTTGCAGCTAAGGCAACAGCCGTCGTATCAGAACCACCTCTTCCTAATGTGGTAATATCTCCATATTCTGTAGCTCCTTGAAATCCTGCCACAATAACGACTTTTCCATCATTTAAATGGGATTGAAGGGTTGTCGTATCTATATCTTTTATAAGGGCATGAGAGTGATGGTGGCTTGTTAGAAAGCCAGCTTGATATCCGGTTAAACTTACAGCATCTACTCCTAAAGCATTAATAGCCATCGCAAGTAGAGTAATGGTTTGTTGCTCACCGGTTGAAAGTAAAGAATCCAATTCACGTTTATTCGGATTATCTGTAACGCTACTAGCAAGCTCAATCAATTGATTCGTTGTTTTTCCCATGGCACTGGCAACAATAATCAATTGATGGCCTTGCTCCTTCATTTTTTTTGCGTGTAATGCGATTTTTTTAATTTGTTCAATCGTACCTACACTAGTTCCTCCGTATTTTTCGACAATATTCATGTTCTTCTCCTAAAATCTTCACTCTCATATAATAGCATAAATTTGTTTTTCTAGTGATTATGCATGAAAAAAACACAAATACACAAATAAAAGAATATTGGAAACCCCAATATGGAATTTCCAATTTTTTTTGTTATTCAAATGAAGCTTCAATTTCTTTAGCTAAGGTACGACCTTCTAATACAGCACTACCGATTGTTTTTGGTCCTGTATAAGCATCCCCTAGAATATAAACGTTTTCTAGAGTAGAAGCGTGTGTTTTTGTTGTTGTTAAGTGATCATCAAGTACGCTAAAATCTATCTTTTGACCAATGGCCATCGCAACTAGATCACAATCAATAGTATAAAGGGAATCTGATTTTTCATGACAACTTGCTCTACCAGATTCATCTATTTCTCCTAGTTCCATTTCAGCAACTTGAACACCGATTACTTTGCCTGATTCATCTTTTAGAATGTCTTTAATGTTATTTAAAAATTTGATTTTAACACCCTCATTTTCAGCTGCTTTAATTTCGCCGGCACTCGCAGGCATTTCTTTGAGTGAGCGACGATATACGATTGTCACATCATCAAAAATTCGAACAAGAGATCGTGCACAATCCATGGCAACGTTGCCTCCACCCCAAACTACAGCCTTATGATATTGTTTATATTCTTCTTGTTTTTGTAGGATGTTTAAATCATAAAGTAATGTTAAACCGGCAACAACGCCATTTCCTGTCTCAAAACCAAATGTATTTTCAATTTGGGCACCAATCGCAACGACAACACGATCGTAATTCTTTTGTAGTTCTTTAAATTTTTCTTTATCAATTAATGTATTAAAGTGGAAGTGAACACCATTTTCAACCAATCCATTATATGCTTTTTCTAGGAAAACCTTTGGCATACGATAGTTTGGAATCCCTGTATAAATGGCTCCACCAATCTCGGCTTCTTTATCAAAAATATCAATACTATAATCATTTTCAGATTTTATCAATTCTTGTGCTAATGTATAACCTGCAGGACCTGCACCAATAATCGCGATTTTTTTAGTCATAATATTCCTCCATAAATAAGTAGTTTTATTGTATCATATTCGAAATTGACGTAGAATACATTCATGAAGAAAATTAGATTATCCAATGTTTTAGAAGAGAAAAAAGAATTTGTGGATGAAGAAATGATTTATGATAGTGAATTTAAGAATCTATCGATATCATCTGTTTGTTGGAACGTAAAGATGGATGGTTGTAAGTTTACGAATTGTAAGTTTACTCATCTTGATTTAGAACAAATGGAATGGATCGATGTCATTTTTGATCATTGTGAATTTGAACGTGTTCATTTATCCTCATCAACTCTTTGTAGAGTTCATTTTGTTGGGTGTCGAGTCAGTGGTCTAGAAATCACAAATTCGTTAATTCAAGATGTTTTGTTTATGAGTTCAAAAGGAAATTATTGTAACTTTTCAGGATCCAAAATAAAAGATTGTACTTTCACACAATCCGATTTTAGCTCTTCTTCTTTTGTACATTGCGATTGGATCCATTCTATATTTGATCATTGTGATTTAGATGATAGTGAATGGGTGAACACGAATCTAAAGGGTATTGATTTTTCTACAAGTTCCATTTCAAATATACTTGTTTCCAATGATTTATTAAAAGGGGTTATTGTTAATGAATCGCAAGCTTTAGAATTTGTTCGTATCCTTGGCCTTATCATTAAAAGCGATTTTTAAACGATCTGGCATGGATTCAATCAATAATTTCACAAAAGTAGGTATGTCTAATGGCATATTGTTTTTGACCCAGTCTTTTGTCATTTCTATAGAGCCGTGACAATACATTTGAAGTAAGAAATCTGTTTCATCATCCAATTTCATTTTCTCTTTATAAAAATTATAGATACAACGATAATCGTAGTTTGTCAAAGAGTTATAGTCATCTTCTTTAAAGGCTTCTTTAAAAAAGGTGCTTTCACTTTTGATAAAGGTAAATTTTTTGATGAGAGCCTCAGATAAAGTTGTGGTATCTGCCATTTCTTTAAAGGATTTTAAGCAGAGTTTCTCAAAGTACCAATTGACAAGATCTTCTTTATCTTTAAAATTGCGATAAAAGGTCTGTCTAGTTTTATTGGCTTGTCTAGTAATTTGTGTAACCGTTATCTTATCTAAGGTTTCATGTTCTAATAATTGTAAAAGCGCTTTCGCGAATGCTAATTTAGTATTATCCATACATCTATTATACTTTAAATACATGAGTGTTGAAAAGTTTGACTTTACAGTTTTACTAGCTTAAAATTATAAATAAGTAGTAAAAGGGAGTTGATTGTATGCAGTTAGGCGAGTCAATGGAAGATTATTTAGAGGCAATTTTAGTATTATCCAAATGCTTGGATCATGTTCGTAGTGTGGATGTCGCAAGTTATTTGGGATTTTCAAAACCAAGTGTATCGCATGCAGTTAAACTTATGGCAGAACAAGGTTTGATTCACTTAGATGTAAGTAAATTTATTACTTTAACTGAGGAAGGAAATAAGGTTGCAGAAGAAACATATTCTAGACATTGTTTCTTTTCAGAAATGCTTCAAAATATTGGGGTTCCAAAAAATATTGCCCAAGAAGATGCATGTAGAATCGAACATGTTGTTTCTCAAGAAACGTTTGATGCGATTCGAAAATATTATCAAGAAAATAAAAAATAGCTATGGATTGAATCTATAGCTTTTTGTTTGAAAGGAGAACTTTATGCGTCCAGAAATATTAGCACCTGTAGGAAGTAAAGAATCGCTTGATGCGGCACTAGCTGCCGGGTGTGATGCGATTTATTTTGGTTTACCTAGTTTTGGGGCTCGTGCTTATGCGAATAATTTTGATTTAGAAACTACAAAAGAAGTGATTGAACGTTGCCATTTAATGAATGTAAAAGTCTATATCACAATGAATATTGTTTTATATGAAAATGAGATTGAACAAGCGTATCAAATGGCAAAACAAGTGCATTCAATGGGAGTAGATGCCTTGATTATTCAAGATTTAGGCTTGATCCATCTTTTACATCATCGCCTACCTAATCTTACACTACATGCTTCTACTCAGCTTTCAATCAATCATCCATACCAAATTGAACAATTAAAAAAATTAGGTGTAAAACGTGTTGTTTTAGCTAGAGAATGTTCAAAAGAACAAATTCAAGCTTGCGTAGATAGTGGTATGGAAGTGGAAGTCTTTGTGCATGGAGCGGAATGTATTTCTTGTTCTGGACAATGTTATTTTTCTAGTGTCTATTATGGTCGTAGTGGAAATCGAGGCATGTGTGCACAACCTTGTCGAATGAAGTATCGTTTATATGAAGATGGAAAACAAATCGATACAACGGGTGAATATTTAATCAGTCCTAAAGATTTATCTTTGATTAAAGAAGTTCATGTATTAGAAGATATGGGAGTGTGTTCTTTAAAAATTGAAGGAAGAATGAAGTCAGCGGCTTATGTATATGAGAGCGTTTCTGTATTAAAAAAAGTCTTGGATGGAAAAGATTATACAAATATAGATCAAAGGAATTTAAAAGTGACCTTTAATCGAGAATATACAAAAGGACATATGTATAAGGAAAATGGTTACGATTTTATTAATACGAAAACAAGTAATCATCAAGGAATTGAGATTGGAAAAGTAGTGGATGTAAAGAAAAATCATATTTTTATAAAAACCAAAGAAGATTTGTATCAAAATGACGGCTTGCGCTTTGAAAAGGGAAATTATAGTGATGGTTGTCGTATCAATTTTATGTATGATGAAAAACATCGTTTGATTTCTTATAGATCTGGAAATAGTATTGTTGAAATTGAAGGTCCTTATGGTGTTAAGAAAAATAGTATTGTGAAGAAAACACTAGATTCAAACTTGGAAAATGAAGTGAATCATTTGATACATGATAGTCATCGACAAATTCCAATTCGTGCCTATGTTGAATGTGGTGGTGTTGGTGAAAAAATGACAATGACCTTATATAAGGGCGATATTCGAGTTTGTGTAAGTAGTGATGTCGTAAGTCAACAAGCTCAAAATCGAGCAAGTGATGAAGAGGTATTAAATAAACAATTTTCAAAGACAAAAGATAGTTTTGCGTATTTTGAAAAAATCGATTACAAATTAGCACCTTCTATTTATTTTCCAATTTCAGTATTGAATAAATTAAGAAGAGATGGTCTAGAAAAATTTAAGCTTGCGTATTTAAAACAAGAAAAAATTGTCGAATTGGAATACCAATATCAACCTAGTAAAACAGAAACAGAATTTGATTTGATTGAAATTCAAACACTTGATCAAAAAGTAAATGATCATGGTATGTATGTGAGTGAAATGGTTTCAAATGATCAGATTGAAAAGAAATCGAACTTATTTGGTGTGGATGGATTGGTGAATGCTCATTTAGGAAAAGGAAAGATTGTTGATTCCTTAAATGTGACGAATTCCTATGCGGTTGCTGCTTTACTTGAGATGGGATATGAAGCTTGCGTTTTGAGTGATGAATGTAATTTTATTCAGGTGGAAATGTTGATGAAGGCGTTCGATTCTCGTTATGGTTTTCATGCACCAGTACTTCGTACTTTGTATCAAAAAAGAAGATTGATGACGATGAATTATTGTCCAGTAAATACACAATTAAAGGATGGATGTCGTAAAAATTGTGGCCTATGTCATCAACGTCATTATGAAATAGAGGGTATGGATGGAGTTCGTGTATTATGTTTAGGGGATAAAGAATGTCGTATGCGTTTATTTGATGTTCATGAAACAAATGAAATGGATCAAAAAGATAAATATAGAGAGATTGGAATTGAACATTTTAGGCTTGTTTTCACAAATGAAAATAGAGATGATATTGAAAGGCTTTTCAAGTCTTATTTCGTTTGATTTTAAAAGGCTTGCGTGCTATTATTTTAATAGCTTAAGGCTTAGAGGAGGATATTTTAATTATGCCTATTATTGTTGATGTATATGCTCGTGAAGTTCTTGATTCACGTGGAAATCCAACTGTTGAAGTTGAAGTAACTACTGAATCTGGTGCTTACGGACGTGCAATGGTACCAAGTGGAGCGAGTACAGGTGTTCGTGAAGCTTTAGAATTACGTGATGGAGACAAAACTCGTTACTTAGGAAAAGGTACAACAAAGGCTGTTGACAATGTAAACAATGTCATTGCTCCAAAAGTAATTGGTATGGATTGCCGTGATCAAGTATTAATTGACAAAACAATGTTAGAATTGGATGGAGACCCATTCAAGAAAAACTTAGGTGCAAACGCTACTTTAGGTGTTTCAATGGCTTGTGCATTAGCTGCAGCTGATTTCTACGGAGAACCATTATACAAATATTTTGGTGGATTCAACGGAAAAACATTGCCAGTTCCTATGTGTAATGTTATCAATGGTGGATCACATGCTGACTCTACTGTAGATTTCCAAGAATTCATGATTATGCCAGTTGGTGCTAAGAGTGAAAAAGAAGCTGTTCGTATGGCTGCTGAAACTTTCCATGCTTTAAAATCTGTATTAAAGAAAAAAGGATACAACACTAACGTTGGTGATGAAGGTGGATTTGCTCCTAGCTGTAAAGATGGAAACGAAGAACCTCTTGAATTATTAGTAGAAGCTATGGAAGCTGCTGGATATGTTCCAGGAAAAGACATGAAGATCGCTATGGACGTTGCTGCTAGTGAATTCCATAACACTGAAACTGGATTATATGAATTATCTAAATCAGGACAAGGAACTAAGACTAGTGACGAAATGATCGATATGTATGAAGAATGGATCAAAAAATATCCTATCATCTCAATCGAAGATGGTTTAGGAGAAAGTGACTGGGATGGTTGGAAAAAATTAACTGACCGTTTAGGTGACAAAGTACAATTAGTTGGTGATGATTTATTCGTTACAAACCCTTCAATCCTTTACGAAGGAATCGAAAAAGGTATTGCGAACGCAATCTTAATCAAAGTTAACCAAATCGGTACTTTAACTGAAACATTCGACGCTATCGAAATGGCTAAGAAACATGGTTACACTTGCATCGTATCACACCGTTCAGGTGAAACAGAAGATACTACAATCGCAGATATCGCTGTTGGATTAAATGCAGGACAAATCAAGACTGGTTCATTAAGCCGTACAGATCGTATCGCAAAATACAACCGTTTAATGCGTATCGAAGATGAATTAAATCAACGTGGAGAAGCTAAAGTTGCTGAATATCTTGGAGACAAGACTTTCTATAACTTACCAGCTGTTGAATTCGAAAAGTAGTATTCGCTAAGAACTAAGCTAGAGACCTCATTTGAGGTCTTTTTTTCTTAAAAAGGAGAAAAAATATGATACGAGCTATTATATGTGATTTAGATGGATCTTTAATGCCTGCTAGTTCTGGTTTATATGTGAGTAAACAAGTTTGTGATGCATTGATTGAAATTCAGAAAAAAGGAGTTTTAGTGATCTTAAATTCAGCACGAATCTTTCAAGGTATCTATCCTCTTGCCAAGCAGATACGTATGGATGAATTTGGCGGTTATGTTATTAGCTGTAATGGAGCCCAAGTCTATGATATGAAAAAAAATAGCGTACTTTTTGAATATTCGATAGATCATAAAGATGTACAGAAAATCATGAAATATGGTTTATTTAAAGATTTAAGCGTAGGCTATAGTCAACCTGAATATTTTGTTGCGAATCAATTAAGCAAAGCTTTTGATTTAGATCGAAACAATTGTCATGTAGATTATTTAATTACTTTTGATTTGAATCATTATCTACAATCAAGCGTTTGTAAGTGTTGTTATTCTTGTTCAAAAGAAAAAATGGATAAAGATTTTGAAGAATACAAAAAAGATTTAGAAACAATGTGTGATGTTAAAGTTGTACATAGTACGCCAACTATGATTGACATCATTTCTTCAAAATGTGATAAATACGATACAGTCAATCGATTACTAGAAGATATTGGAATGGATTGGAAAAATGTAAGTGGTATTGGAGATGGCACGAGTGATGCGAAAGTTTTAGAACATTGTGGCTATGGTGTGACGTTAGAAAATGGAAATGACGCTTGTAAGAAAGTGGCTAAAAAAATTGTTCCATCTTGTGATGAAGATGGATGTTTAGAATGGTTAAAGGAGATTTTATGCGAGTTGTAGATATGCACTGTGATACAATTTTAGAATTGTTAAATCACAAAGAAAAAAACTTAAAACAAAATGATTTATCGATTGATTTAGAAAAATTAAAAAAAGGAAATTATTTACTTCAAAATTTTGCGCTTTTTACAGATCAGGAAGCTTTAGAAATTACAGAACAACAAACAATGCGTTTATATGATACGTATTGTACACAGATGGAAAAGTATTCAGATTTGATTGCGCCAGTCTATCAATATAGCGATATTGAAAAGAATGATAAAGAAGGAAAGTTATCTTCTTTATTGACGTTAGAAGATGGTGGCGTTGTATTTAATGATTTAGCTATGCTTAGAAATTATTATCGCATGGGGGTAAGAATGATTGCTCTTACTTGGAATTATCCAAATGGGATTGGCTATCCAAATTTATCCATGAAAGATATGGATGGAAACAAACCAAATTACCATCGTAGTGTAGATACACAAAATGGATTAACCGAATTTGGTGTTGCGTATGTTCAAGAAATGGAAAGGCTTGGCATGATTATTGATGTTTCTCATTTAAATGATGCGGGCTTTTATGATGTCTTAAAATATACGACAAAACCATTTGTTGCTTCCCATTCGAATGCTCGTAGTGTTTGTGGTGTTGCGCGTAATATGAGTGATGATATGATTTTACAATTAGCGAAACGTGGCGGCGTTATGGGTCTTAATTTTTGTGGAAGTTTTTTGGCAGATAGAGAAGATCATAAAAGTTGTATAGAAGATATGGTTAAGCATATTTTGTACATAAAAAATTTAGCTGGCATTGACGTGATTGGATTAGGAACGGATTTTGATGGTATATCATGTCCATTAGAAATTAAGAATGCGTCTATGATGAATCAACTAGAATATGCTTTAAAAGAGGCAGGACTAACAATGGAAGAGATTGAAAAAGTCTTTTTTAAGAACGTATTAAGAGTTTACAAAGAAATATTGTGATACAATGGTTAGGACTGGAAAGGATAAGATTTTATGGAGTTATTAAAATTATTAGGAATCTTAATCGTTGTTGTAGGCTTTGTATTAAAGCTAGACTCGATTTTGATTATCATGGTTGCGGCAATTGTCACTGCTTTAGTAGCAGGAATGAATCCAGTTGTTTTTTTAGAAACATTAGGATCAAGTTTTGTCTCTAACCGAAGTATGTGTGTGTTTGTGATGGTTATGCTTGTTACAGGTACACTAGAAAGGAATGGTCTTAAACAGGCAGCAGCAAATTTAATGGGAAAATTCAAAAATGCCTCAGCAGGGGTTGTGGTTGCGATTTATGGTGTTTTCCGTTTGATTTTTGGGGCTTTTAATGTAAGCTTTGGAGGCGTTGCCGGGTTTGTTCGTCCTATTGTTATGCCTATGGCTATCGCAGCTGTGGAAAAGGATGGCAACAAAATTGATGAAGACTATGCTGAAAACTTAAAAGGAATGGCAAGTGGTATGGAAAATATCGCTTGGTTCTTTGGTCAAGTATTGTTTGTAGGAACAAGTGGTATGATTTTGGTTCAATCAACTCTTGCAGATTTAGGTTATAAGGTTGAATTGGTTGATTTGATGAAAGTACAAATTCCTGTTGCGATTATTGCGGTCGCTGTTGCGATTGTTTATTACTATTTGAAAGATAGACAACTTGCGAAAAGGAGGGCTAAATAATGAATCCTATTCAATTTTATACAAGTGTAGATGTAACATTGTCAGACAAATTATTAGAAATCATGTATTGCATCATTGGCTTGATTGCGATTTATGTTGCGTTTAAAAATCTAAAAGATGAAGGAAATAAAAATAAAGTTGGAAGTTTTATTTTCTGGCTTGATTTAGGAATCATGTTTGTGATTGGAAAATGGGTGCCAGCGTTAGTAAATGGTATCTTGTTGATTGTATTGGTTTTACCTCCAATTTTAAAGAAGGTTTCCCCTGGTACAGAAGCAGAGCCTACTGTTGAAGAAATGGAAAGAAACAATAAAAAAATTGGAACAAAGATTTTTGTCCCTGCTCTTTGTATTGGTTTATTTGCGTTATTAGCTGCTTTCTTTACTAAAATTTCACCATTAGTTGGAATGAGTTTTGGTGTTTTAATTGCGATTGTATTATTAATGATTTATTCAAAAGACAATAAACCAGGTGTATTTATGAAGGATTGTCGAAGAATGATGGATGTAGTTGGTCCATTAAGCATGCTTCCAATGTTACTTGCGGCTTTAGGTGCTGTCTTTACAGCAGCTGGTGTTGGTACAGTGATTTCAAATCTTGTATCAAATATTATACCTGCAGGAAATGTGACAATAGGTATCATTGTTTATGCCGTAGGTATGGCTTTATTTACAATGATCATGGGAAATGCGTTTGCGGCTATTACAGTAATGACAGTAGGTATTGGTGCTCCATTTGTTCTTAAGTATGGTGCTGATCCAGTAGTGATTGGATCTTTGGCATTAACTTGTGGATACTGTGGTACTTTATGTACGCCAATGGCGGCAAACTTCAACATGGTTCCGGTAGCTATTTTAGAGATGAAAGATAAGAATGGTGTTATTAAGAAACAAGTTCTTGTTGCGGTAATTATGTTAGTTGTACAAATTGTTATGATGATTATGATGTCATAGGAGATAAAAAAATGAAAAAGGTATTGATTACTGGTTTTGATCCTTTTGGTGGAGAAAGTATCAATCCAGCTTATGAAGCTGTAAAATTATTGCCAGATGAAATTTCTGGAGCAAAAATTATTAAGGTTGAAATTCCAACGGTTTTTCAAAAGGGACCGGATATGGTTTATAAGGCGATAAAAGAATGTCAACCGGATTATGTATTATGTATTGGTCAGGCTGGGGGAAGAAGTCAAATGACACCTGAATGGGTGGGCATTAACTTTAGAAATGCTCGCATTCCTGATAATGATGGAAATCAACCCCTACAAACACCAGTTGTAGAGAATGGACCTGAAGCTTATTTTACTATGCTTCCTGTATTTAGTATGGTTGAAAAGATGAAGCAAAATGGAATTCCAGCAAGTGTGAGTTATACGGCAGGTACATATGTTTGTAACGATGTGATGTATTCTGTTCTACATTATTGTCATACGGATTTTGAAAATGTTCGTGCAGGATTTATGCATGTTCCATTTGCGACTGAACAAACTGTGAATCAGGCAGCAGGAACACCGGGAATGAATTTAAAAGATATTGCCAAAGGTATTGAATTATCAATTGAAGCTATTCTAGAAAATGATGAAGATATTAAGGTTGTTTCTGGAGAAACGCATTAATGGACTATAAAATTGAAAAACTAAATGAGAAGATGCTTGTTTGTGGGCTTACTAAGCCTACAAGTGCATCTTCTTCTTTTGATGATATCCAAACTTTATCTAAAGAATATCAAGCTGTTAAGAATGATTTTGTGTATGTTTGTAAACCAGTTTATACAATTGTTGCGACTAAGACAGATGCGTTGTTTATGGGAAATGTCGTTACTAAAAAGAATAAACATTTTGATCATATTGAGTTGGATGAAAATCAGCTTGTATGCAAAGTTGAAGTAAAAGGTATGAATGGTGCAACTTTACCTTTAAAGGTGGCAAAGATCAAAAATAATTTTTATAAATGGTTAAAAAGTAGTGATTATAAATCAAGTGATATTTTAGATTTGGAAGTGTATCATTATAGGCAAAGGTGGTTTAGAAAATCATACAAGATGGTTTTAGAAGTATGGTTTTTGGTGAAAAAAAAGGGCGAGCAATAAGCTCGCAAAGGAATATGAAATTTGAAATAAACAGATGAATAATTAGGAAAGGGTTATATGTATTGGGTTGGTTGTCTGTTTATTTCTGTTTATATAATAGTTTTGAAAGTTTAAATTAAACTTAAAAAATTAAAGAAATTAAATTGACATGTATATGATCATGAGTATAATTAGGTGCATAAAGTAAATCGAGTGAAGATAGAGGTAGCATTGCATCAGAGTAAAGTATGGAGCTGGCAGGCGATGAAGTATTTGAAAGGTAACCAATGCCGAAAGGAATAAAATGGCGATTTTATTTCTTGGGGTTATAGGGAAGACTTATAACACTCCTTCGAAAGGAAGAGGCGTTATCTTATAGTGGAAAACTATTCTAGCTATGTGGTAACACATAGCTTTTTCTATTCTTTGCCGATTGAAAAGGGAGGAAAAGAATATGAAATTTAAAAAAGTTTTGGCTTCGGCTATGGTTTGTGCTTTGGCACTATCTGGATGTGCATCATCTTCAAGCAGTACATCATCAGAAGATAGTGATACATTTGTAGTAGGTATGGAATGTGGATATGCTCCATTTAACTGGCAGACTTCAGAAAAAACAGATACATCTGTAAAAATTGGTAAGTCAGGTTATGCGGATGGATATGATGTACAAATCGCAAAGAAAATTGCCAAAAAATTAGGAAAGAAATTAGTCATCAAGAAGACGGCTTGGGATGGATTGATTCCTGCTTTAGAGGGTGATGAAATCGATGCGATTATCGCAGGTATGACAGCCGATGATGAACGTGAAGAGGGTGCTGATTTCACAACTCCATATTATGATTCAAAAGGAATGATCATGATTGTTCGTAAAGATAGTGAAGAGGCAACTTATACAGATATTCAACAATTTACAGGTAAAAATATTGTTGGTCAAAAATCAACAAATTATGATGATGTCATTGATCAAATTGAAGGGGTAAACCATGTTACACCTAAGGCTACATATCCTGAAATGGTTCTTGCACTTCAACAACAAGAAGTAGATGGTATTACTGCAGAGATGGCTGTTGCGAAAGGTGTAGTAGAAGCCAATCCAGATTTAACAATTGTTCAATTTGATGAAGGAAAAGGTTTTGATTGTGATACAACTGTATCGATCGCATTAAAAGAAGGTACTCGTGGAACAAAATTCTTTAAGAAAGTTCAAAAAGCTTTGAATAGTATTAGTGATGAAGAGCGTGAAGAATTAATGGAGTATGCAGTAGAAAACCAACCTGCTGAGGATTAATATTTATGAGTATTGATTTTGCGAAAGCTTGGGGAATCTTTTTGAAAAACTGGCCTCTATTTCAATATGGTATTGAAATGACTTTGTTGTTCGCAATTGTTGGTACGTTCGCAGGATTTGTCATCGGCTTAATTGTCGGTGGCATTCGTGCGATTGAGATCAATGATTATGATCCAAAGGGGATTCAGTTTATAAAACGTCTTGGAAAAATCATTACGGGACTTTATATCTGGGTATTTAGAGGAACACCGATGATGGTTCAAGCGATGTTCATTTATTATTTGGGAAAACCTATTTTTCAATGGACACCTATTAGTGCTGGTTTAATTATTATTTCGATTAATACAGGTGCTTATATGGCTGAAATCATTCGTTCAGGTATTCAATCTGTAGATAAGGGTCAAAATGAGGCGGCAATGTCACTAGGTATGACTACGATGCAGACGTTGATTTATATTGTTTTTCCACAAGCGGTTAAGAATTCATTTCCTTCTATTGGAAATCAATTGATTGTGAATATTAAGGATAGTTCGATGTTGAATGTTATTACGGTTACAGAGTTGTATTTTCAAACAACAAGTGTGGCAGGAAGTAACTATCGCTATATTGAAACATTCTTGGTTTCTGCCATTTTATATTTGATTTTGACAACACTTGCGTCTTTCTTATTGAATTACTTAGAGAAAAGAATGGATTCGAATGTTGGACATAAAGATTTTTGTAGTTAGGAGGATGTAGATTATGAAACCAATTATTCAGATTCAACATCTTCAAAAACATTTCGGAAATCTTAAAGTGTTAAATGATGTTGATTTCAATATTTATAAAGGAGAAGTTGTTACGATTATTGGATCGAGTGGATCGGGTAAAAGTACAATGCTTCGCTGTATCAATTTATTAGAGCGTATGGATGGTGGTCAAATCTTATACCAAGGAAAAGATATTCTTTCTGGACAGATGAATGTGAATGAATATCGATCAAAGGTGGGGATGGTTTTTCAAAGTTTTAACTTATTTAATAATTTAACAGTTTTGGAAAATTGTATGATTGGCCAAATTCGTGTATTAAAAAAGTCAAAAGAAGAAGCAAAAGAAGTTGCGTTAAAATATTTAGAAGAAGTGGGAATGCATTCTTTTGCAGGGAAGGCAAGCTCAACTCTTTCGGGAGGACAAAAACAACGTGTTGCGATTGCACGAGCACTATGTATGAATCCTGATGTTTTGTTGTTTGATGAACCAACGAGTGCATTAGATCCTGAAATGGTCGGGGATGTTTTAGATGTTATGAAAAAACTAGCGAGTGAAGGATTGACTATGGTTGTGGTTACACATGAAATGCAGTTTGCCAAAGAAGTCAGTGATCGTGTTATTTTTATGGATAAAGGTGTTATTGCTGAACAGGGAAGTCCTGAGGAATTATTTGAATATCCTAAACAGGAGCGTACAAAACAATTTTTATCTCGTTACCAAAGCCGTTAATTCGGCTTTTTTCTGTTTTATAACCAAATGGATGATAAATATCTAAATAAATGTAAAATAGATTTTACATTTAAACGATAAAATATAACTTGATATTCACCGAATTGAATGATAATATTTTTGCGGTTGTCTCTCTATACTGTTTTAGAGAGTTTTTTTAGGAGATAGGGATGAAAATAAGAAAAATAATCGTATATGCGCTTTGTTTATTATTAATATCTGGGTGTACTAAAACGAATAATAAGAATTCAAGTGATTTACCTGTTATAAAAATTGGAAGCGATAATTATCCACCTTATAATTATTTGAATGAGGATGGTGTTCCAATTGGTATTGATGTTGATTTAGCTACTGAAGCTTTTTCTAGAATTGGATATCAGGTTGAAATTGTTAATATTGATTGGGAAATGAAAAAAGATCTAGTAGAGTCTGGAGAAATTGATTGTATTTGGGGATGTTTTTCAATGGAAGGACGTCTAAATGATTATAATTGGGCAGGACCTTATATGGTAAGTAATCAGGTGGTTGCCGTTAATACAAATAGTGATATTTATTCTTTGAGTGATTTAGAAGGAAAGAGTGTTGCCGTTCAATCTACGACTAAACCGGAGGGAGTCTTTTTAAATCGTACGGATTCTAGAATTCCAAAACTTGGAAATTTGATTAGTTTAGAAAAAAGAGAATTGATGTATACATTTTTAGGTAAGGGTTATGTGGATGCGATTGCGGCTCATGAAACGTCAATTTTACAATATGAAAGTGATTATAATGTGAAGTATCGAATTTTAAGCGAACCATTAATGATGGTTGGTATTGGTGTTGCATTTTCAAAGAATGATACGCGTGGAATTTGTGAAAAATTAGATTCAACTTTAAAAGAAATGAGAAAGGATGGTACTTCTAAAAAGATTATAAAGAAGTATTTGAGTCATCCTCAAAAGTATTTGGAGGTGGATCAACTTGATTATTAAAAAGACAAGAATCAATAAGCTATTATTAACGATTGAAATTGTTTTTGGTCTGCTTATTATGATTGGGGCTGGACTTTTCTTTTTTCATAGTGAAAAAAAGGAAGCAGAGCAACAACTTTCTAATATTGTAAATTATGTAAAGGTGCAATGCTCGACATATACTAATTATAATGAGGCGAGTCAATCACAGGCTTTACTAAGATCTATTGAAAGTACAAAACAGGTCAGCAATAGTTTGTTGAAAGATATGAATGCTGGAAAGATATTGGATGAATCCCTTTTAGAAGGGTATATGCGAGAATATTGGTTGAGTGGCATTCTTGTATTAGATGAAGATGGAAATCTGGTTTCTAGTTCAATAGAAGATCAGGATGTATATGATCATATGGATATGGATTTAGATCGTTCAACGATTTTGGATGCAGCTAAATATGAGGAGCGATCATATTCTCAAAGGATTTCAATGGATGATGGATCTTATATTGATTTGGCTGCTTGTGCAAGAAAAGACCAGCCTGGGATTATTATTTCTTATTATTATACTTCAAGTGATTTTGCGAAGAATTATACTTTAATGCTGCAAAGCTTATTGAGTGGTTATACAGTATCTAAAGATGGTACGGTAGTTATTGCGGATGAGGGAATGGTTGTTGCGAGTAATGATACAACTATGATTGGTCAGGATACGACTCAGAATAACGACATTCAAACGATAAAGGAGAATGCGGATAGTACACATATTGTTCATATTTCAAGTAATCATTCCTATGGGATTATGTTGAAACAAAGAACACATTATATTTATGCGTATATGGATGATGCGAATGTATTTTCTTCCTTTCCTAAAAATATGTTGATTACTTTGTTGTTGTATTTGATGTTTTTAATAGTT
>CAVBGZ010000035.1:0-19344 GCA_963595075.1 Waltera intestinalis | reverse complement strand
TTTTTATGATCTTCAAACGAAAAATATATAATAAAATAAAACAATGGAAAGCAGAATCAGATGGTTCTACAGCTTTATTAATTGAAGGGGCTAGGCGTGTTGGAAAATCTACAGTTGCCCAAGAATTTGGAAAAAATGAATATGAAAAATATATATTGATTGATTTTTCTATTGCTTCTAGTGATGTAAAAAAGTTATTTGATGATATGTCGGATTTAAATTATTTCTTTTCTATGATTCAACTCTATTATCATACGGACTTAGAGGAAAGGAATTCATTAATTATTTTTGATGAAATTCAATTGTGTCCACAAGCAAGACAGGCTATTAAAGTATTGGTCAAAGATGGCCGTTATGATTATATTGAAACAGGTTCATTGATTTCGATTCATAAAAATGTAAAAGATATCTTGATTCCAAGTGAAGAAAGAAAAATTCAGATGCACCCAATGGATTATGAAGAGTTTTTATGGGCACAAGATGATTTTTCAACAATGAAATTAATGAAGTCGATATTTGATTCAAAAAAACATTTTGGGGATGATTTAAATCGAAAATTAATGCGTAACTTTCGATTATATATGTTAGTAGGAGGAATGCCTCAGGCAGTTGATACATACATTCGTACGAATAGTTTTAGCAAAGTGGATCAAATAAAACGGGATATTATTAATTTGTATGAAGATGATTTTAGAAAAATAGATTCTACGGGAAGACTTGCAATGATTTTTGAAGCGATTCCTAGTCAGTTAAATAAAAATACGAAAGGTTTTCAAATCCAGAAAGTCATACAATCTTATAATTTACAAGAGGATACTCTTTTGAGTTATATTGCTGAATTAAAAGATTCGAAAGTTGTGAGTGCTGCCTATCATGCGAACGATCCAAATATTGGATTATCCGCTTATAAAGACTTAACAAAATATAAATTATATATGGCTGATACTGGACTTTTTGTGACTATGCTCTTTAAAGATAAAGAGTTTACTGAAAATATTATCTATGAAAAATTATTAAATGATAAATTATCTACGAATTTAGGCTATTTATATGAAAATATGGTTGCGCAAATGATTACAGCTGAGGATAATGATTTGTTTTACTATACCTTTGAAAATAAAAGTCAGAAAAGAAATTATGAAATTGATTTTATTCTAAGCAAGAAGAATAAAATATGTCCAATTGAAGTAAAATCATCCAACTACAAACAACATCATTCCATTGATGAATTCTATCATAAATATTCTGATCGAATCTTAAATCGCTACATCATTCATACAAAAGATATTTCAAAAGATCAAGACATTCTTTGCCTACCGATCTATCTAACAAGTTTCATAATCTAAAAAAGGAGTTCAAATCGAACTCCTGGTATCTATATCCATATACTCTAAATCACTTAATGGAATGGTAATATAGTCATGTTTTTTTAAAATCTGTTTGGCACCACGATCTCCTTTTAGACTAAGAAATTCATGGTAATACATTTTATGCACAAGCATAGGATTACATAAAATACCATTATGCTCACAAATGATAAAATTAGACTGCTCTTTTTGATTTATTATCCTTTGAATGGTTTCATTCTTTAAATAAGGCATATCACCAACCATAAATAAACAATACTCTGTTTTACAATGTTGAATTCCGAGTTTAATAGAATTGGATTGACCAAATTCCGGATGATCATTCCAAATGACTTTACAATCTTTTTTTAAAGCCAGCGTTTTTACTTCCTCATATTGTGTAACGACTATCATTTCATCAAAAAGTTTTCTTTTTTCCAATGTATATTCAATCAATGGCTTGCCTTTGAGATTATAAATCAATTTATTGGATTGAAAACGTCTAGAAAAACCAGAAGCCAACACAATACATGTAACCTTATTCATCTTCACCCATTAACGCTTTTTCAGGTGTAATTGGAAGTGTACGAACATAATGTCCTGTCGCATGAGCTACTGCACTGGCGATGGCGGCATTTGGTGTATTGATTACGATTTCACCAATTGACTTGGCCCCATAAGGACCGTTATCTTCATAACTACTTCTAAAATCTACACGAATATTTTTCGCATCCAATCGTGTTGGAATTTTATATTGTAAGAAATTATGATTTCTCATCTTTCCTTCCTTTGAATAGGAAATATCTTCATACAATGCCATTCCGATACCTTGCATGATACCACCTTCCGTTTGAACTCTTGCCAAAGTCGGATTAATAATCGTTCCACAATCCACACATGCTGCATAATCATGAACTGTGATTTCACCTGTTAATTTATCTACATCCACTTCACAAATCGCAGCCATAAACGGAGGAGGACTTGTAGGCGAATAATGAGTATCTGTCGCAATTAAAGCTTTGTGAATAGCCCCATTAAAACAAAGATCACTCAATTCTTTTAAAGCCATGGTTTTGGATGCATCAAACATTGAAATATGCGATCCATCAAAATAAATCTGTTGAGGATCTACCTGCCAATAATCCGCTACCGTTTCAATCATATCTTGACGTAATTTACGACAAGCCTTCACAACGGCCATACCCGTAATATAAGTTGTACTTGATGCATAAGAACCCGAATCATATGGAGCATGATCGGTATCAAGAGCATTTGTGATGACTTGATTGACATCACACTCTAAACATTCGGCTGCAATCTGAGCTAAAATCGTATCGCAACCTGTACCCATATCAGTCGCACCAATACTTAAAATATAGTATCCATCATCTTGTAGTTTGATTTCTGCACTACCTACATCAACTCCGGCAACCCCACTTCCTTGCATCGCAAGACTGACACCGATACCACGCACAAAATCTCCCATATCTCTACGTAATGGTTTGTTTTTATAATCTGTCATTTCCATGACTCTATCAACACATTGATCTAAAGCACACGCATTTAAATATTCATCATGATATTGAGGTAAGATTTCATTTTCTCTAACCATATTTTTTTGACGAATTTCAATCGGATCCATACCTAATTCATCAGCCAATTCATTGACAGCCGATTCAAGCGCAAACAATCCTTGCGTTGCTCCATATCCTCTAAAGGCTCCAGCACGCATTGTATTTGTGTAAACAACGTCATAAGAAAATTTAGTTGCCTTAACATGGTTGTATATAGGTAAAGATTTATGTCCTGTTAAACCAACGGTTGTTGGTCCATGTTCACCATAGGCACCTTGATTGGAAAGAGCATATAAATCGATGGCCATAATGGTTCCATCTTTTTTGGCCCCTAATTTTACACGAACCTTCATTTCATGGCGAGAGTTGCTTGATTGAAACGTTTCTTTACGAGAATATATGATTTTACTAGGTTTCTTTAATTTCCAAGTGACAAATGCTGTAAAAATTTCAAGACAAGCCGTTTGTTTTGCACCAAAGCCACCACCAATTCTAGGCTTAATCACATTGATCTTTGATTTAGGGATTTGTAGGGCATTACTTAAGATACGACGAACATGAAAAGGAATTTGCGTGGAACTGACACAATTTAAACGTCCGTATGTATCAATATAAGAATAGGCACGCATTGTTTCCATCATGGCTTGGGCGTTAGCTTTTGTATGATATTCTCTTTCTAAAATCACATCACTCTCTTCAAAGGCTTCATCTACATCGCCCGCATACGTAACTCCACTTGCGACAAGATTTCTTTTTACCTCATTACCAATAGGAATCAAACATTTATAATCCTCTTCCGGATGAATGATTGAAGGGTTATCTAGTGCTTTGGTGAAATCAAGAACGGGTTCTAAGACTTCGTAATCGACTTTGATTGCCTTTAAAGCACGATCGACACAATCTTCATCTACTCCCGCAACAATGGCTACATCATCCCCAACATAACGAACGACATCCTCTAATATATAACGATCATAGGGGCTCAGTTCCGGGTAAGATTGTCCAGCCATGGTAAATCTTGCCTTAGGCACATCTTCGTACGTAAAAACAGCTTCAATACCAGGGATTCTTTTCGCAATTGTTGTGTTGATGGATTTGATTTTTGCGAACGCATGAGGAGAGTGTAGGACTTTAACAATTAAACAATCTTTAGGTGCTAAATCATCTGTATAGACTGGTTTTCCAGTCACTAAAGCCATCGCATCTTTCTTTTGAACACCTTTTCCAACATTACGCATGATTTTCACCTCGATTTAAATAGGCTTTTATGGCCCTTAATTGAGACATATATCCTGAACACCTGCACATATTACCAGCTAGATATTCTAAGATTTCATCATCTGTAGGATTTTTTAAATCTTTTTCCATGGACAAAACATTCATGATAAAACCAGGTGAACAATAGCCACACTGTTCAGCTCCTTCATTGGCCATAAACGTACCAAAGCATTCTGCTTCCTTTTGTAGACCTTCTAGAGTCGTGATTTCATGGCCATCACAACGAATTGCCAACATGCCACAAGAAAGAATCGGTTTTTCATCTAGCCACACTGTACAGAGTCCACAATTGCTGGTGTCACAACCACGCTTTACACTATAGAAACGATGATCTCTTAGCCAATCTATAAGAAGTGTCTGTGGTTTTATATCATCTTGAATGAGTTTTCCATTCACTTTAATCTTTACAATCATATGCCTCTACCTTTCTAATTAATTTTGTGACAAGAGCATCTACTAGCTTTTGCCGATATTCTTTACTTGCACGCATATTGCCTGCGACAAGAACATCATTCGGCTTTTCATCAAAAGAGCAATCAAATACTTTTGCGATGGCAGGTCTAGCACCAATGCAGAAGCGATAATGATCTTCATATTTTGTGCAAGAGGCATTAAGCGTACTGATATCTGTTGCACTTTGTCTAACACAACAAAAGGCACTGTTGTATTTTCTTTTTTTGACATAAACATATTGGACAATGTCTTTTTCATAGCCAAGCAAAGTAAATTGTTCAAGTGGAATCCTACCGTGCGCACATGTTTGTACATCACATTCAAGGCATAATAAAGCACAAATGACATCACTAAAGCCAAATCGAGAATAGATACTTCCGCCGATTGTGGCTAGATTTCTCATTTGAACACCCACAATATCCTTAACGGCATCTTTAAAGATGTGACATGTCATTTCGTTAAATTCAGGATGTGTTTCAAGTTGTCTGAGTGTAACCATAGCTCCAATTCTAAATTCATTTTCATCTTCTTCGATTTTGTCTAAGCCAAGTTTATCTAAAACAATACCTGTAGGAATTTGTATGTCTTCCATTTTTAACCAGATCATGCCTGAGATAATGGCATTCTTTTTATTTTTCTTTAATAGTTCATACGCTTCTTCAATTGTGTCTGGACAAGCATAATTCATGATTCTTAACATAGAAATTCCACCTCATATCTTAAAAAATAATAACATAAAAAGAAGGTGTTAAGCTATATGCTTAACACCACTATTCATCTTTTTTACCTGGTAATACAAGATTAAAGAAGGTTGCGATTACGAAAGTCATGATGATTCCGTTTTGGGCAAAAATATTTCCTACCCAACTAGGAAGTTGATCAAGAACAGCAGGAACTTGACCGATACCAACACCTAAACCAATCGCAAGAGCAATGATTAAAGTGTTTCTTTCGTTGAATTCTACTCTCATTAATGACTGCATACCACTGACTAAAATGCTCGCAAACATAATGACGGCTGCACCACCTAAAACAGATTGTGGCATAACGGCAAATAGAGCACTTAGTTTAGGACAGAATCCACAAAGAATTAAGAAGATGGCTCCAGTCATAATTGTATATCGGTTGACAACTTTTGTGACTGAAACTAAACCTACGTTTTGTGAGAAAGATGTATTTGGTAGTACACCAAATAAAGCTGCAACGGCAGATCCGAATCCATCCGCTAAAACGCCACCTTGAAGCTCTTCTGTCGTAGCTTCACGGTCCAATCCACCATTTGTGATACCTGAAACATCTCCGACGGTTTCTACAGTTGTTGCGATAAACATGATTCCCATTGCGATAATGGCTTCAAGATTGAATGTCATTTTAACCGGCATAAATTGTGGTAAGGCAATCCAGTTGGCTTGTCCTACTTGAGTGAAGTCTACCATTCCTAGAATAATTGCTAAAATGTATCCGGCAATAATTCCAATAAGGATAGATGCGTTATTGACAAAACCTTTAAATTGTTTTGCGATAATGATCACAATAATAACGAAAGTACCAACAAGTAAGTGTTTTGGATTTCCAAAATCTTCAGCACCACTTCCTCCACCGAAATAATTGATTCCTACGCTAAGTAAAGATAGTCCAATTGAAATAATTACTAAGCTAGTAACAACGGGTGGGAATAATTTTTTTAATGGTTTGATAAAGTATCCTAATACCATTTCGAAAATTCCACCAATTAAGCTTGCACCCATTAAAGCACCATATCCATAAAGGGCTCCCATGGCTTTAGCTGTTCCGATAAAGCCAGAACTTGTTCCCATTACGATTGGAAGCTTAGCTCCGATTTTCCATACAGGATACAATTGAATCAAAGTAATGGCACCGGCAATAAACATGGCATTTTGAATTAATGCTTGTTTAAGGTCTGTACTCATTCCTAGCATTCCTGCGATGATTAATAGTGGGCTGATGTTTCCTAGAAACATGGCCAACACGTGTTGAATTCCTAAAGGCAAGGCTTGCTTTAAAGGAACCACACCGTCCAACTCATAGATTGAACCTTGTTTAACGTCTTTCTTCATTTTCTCTCTCCTTCAAATAAAAATGCCTCGTTGCTATGAAACGAGACAAGAATCAACATAAAAAAACGAAGTTGATTCATAGTCCCTAAATTTACGGTCTAGGGGTAGAAACTTCGACACCATATTTGTCGATTTATATGAAACATGCATAATTCTACCATAGTCTAGGCTAAAAAAATAGTGGAATTTTAAAGAACATGCTAAAATAGAGCCATGGAAATTTTAGTGGATGAATTAAATAAATTAGAAAAAGATAGCTACACACTCGTTGATATGAGGGATATAGAACAGGCTGAAAAGAATCCGATTGAAAATGCTTTGATTTTAAATGAGGAAGAAATGGATTCGTATCCTTTTGATGTGAACAAAAAGATTGTTGTCATTTGCCAAAGAGGACAATTGAGTATTCCGGTTGTGGAAAGGTTAAACAATAAAGGATTAGAAGCCTATAGCTTAGTGGGTGGCTATGTTTCAATCGTGATGGATCAGCTTAAAAAATCAAAACAAGAGGATTTCAAGCAACAAATACAACGTAGCATAATTAAAACGTATCGAAAGAAGATTTGGTCGAAGTTTACTAAAGCTGTAAAAGAGTATCAACTTGTCAATGAGGGCGATAAGATTGCGGTTTGTATTTCGGGTGGAAAAGATTCGATGTTGATGGCAAAATGTTTTCAGGAACTACAAGCTCATTCAAGTGTACCTTTTGAAGTGAAGTATGTTGTGATGGATCCAGGGTATTCTAAAGAAAATCGACAGATTATTGAAGAGAACGCAAAACGGCTTGGCATTCCTATTGAGATTTATGAGAGTGATATTTTTGATAGTGTATTTAATATAGAAAAGAATCCTTGTTACATTTGTGCAAGAATGCGTAGAGGTCATTTGTATTATTATGCTCAAAAGATTGGATGTAATAAGATCGCATTAGGTCATCATTATGATGATGTGATTGAAACGATTTTAATGTCGATGCTTTATGGTGGACAGATTCAGACGATGATGCCTAAATTACATTCCAATCATTTTAAGGGCATGGAAGTCATTCGTCCTTTATACCTTGTACATGAGGATGATATTAAGAGTTGGGCTAAATACAATGGTTTGTATTTTATTCAGTGTGCATGCAAGTTTACGGATACGTGTTCGAGTGAAGCTTGTTTAACGCGTCCTAGATCAAAGCGCGTAGAGGTAAAAAATTTAATTCGTGAGATGAAAAAGACGAATCCTTTTGTGGAACAAAACATTTTCAAGAGTGTGGAGAATGTAAGTTTAAAGGCAATTATTGCGTATAAGGATGATGATGAAAAACATCATTTTTTGGATGATTATGAATAGGAAACAAAAGAAAATATTGATTCTTTCCTTGAAGATTGGTTTAGGAAGTGCAATCGCAATCTTGTTTGCGTATATGTTTCATTTGGATAATCCAACTAGTGCAGGTACGATTGCACTTTTATCATTGCTTACGACAAAGTGGGGTACAACAAAATTAATTTTTAGAAGAATCACGACATTTCTGTTCACAATCGTTTTGTGCTTTATTTTCTTTCCTTTGATTCCTAGTAAATGGATTGCGTTTGGATTGATTCTTGCTTTATTGGTGGCGCATTGTGAATTTCGTGGTGTGCAAAATACATTGAGTGTGAATGCGATGATTGCCGTTCATTATTTGACGAGTTTGGATTTTAGTTTCCATTTCTTTTTAAATGAGTTTTATCTAATATTGATTGGGGCTTTGATTGCGTTCTTCCTTAATTTATTTCATGATTATGCGGGGGATGAAAAACAGTTAAAGAATGATATTTTGTATACAGAAGAAAAGTTAAGACGATTATTAAAGGAAATTATTGATTATATTCATAGTGATGTGCGTGGAACTTTAATTTGGAAAGAACTAGAAACGTTGGAGAGCGAATTAGAAATATTCATTGGGCATGCGATTGAGTATCAGGATAATACATTTACGTCTTTACCTGCTTATTATATTCACTATTTTGAAATGCGTCAGTTTCAGTGTAAGATTTTGCATATGTTGCATTATGAGATGCGAAAACTTAGAGGTATGCCAGATAGTGTAAAGGTGGTTTCGGATTATTTAGAATATTTAATTCCTTATATTAAGGAGAAGCAGGATCCTAAACTTCAACTAGATTATTTGAATCAGGTTATAGAGGATTTAAAGAACAAGCAGATTTCGAGTTCGACGTCTGATTTGGTTGTGTATCATATATTGATGGATTTGGAAGATTTTGTTTTGATAAAGAAGAAATTTGTCGATCATTTGAATGAGGAACAAAAGAGAATATATTTTCAAGAAGATTTAAGTTAATGATTTTATGATGATTGGGGAGGAAAAAGTATGAAGACGGTTTTAATGGTAACTGTGGCAACGATTGTTCTATCTTATGGGACGTATCGATTCTTTCGCCATATTTTATATAAGAGAGATACGATTAATAAAGAGAGTATTGCTCGTTTAATTAAGTATCTTTTAATTTTCTTAGATATATTGGTTATTTTAGGTCAGTTTGATGCGACAAAGCCAATTATGTCTTATATTGCGGCTTCCAGTGGTATTGTTGCGATTATTCTAGGTGTGGCTGCACAAGATACGTTTGGTAATTTATGTGCTGGTTTGATGATTTTACTTTTTAAACCTTTTATTGAAGGAGATTTAATCAAGGTAAATCAGGGTGAATTGATTGGGTATGTAGAGAGTATTCATTTCAGACATACTGTCATTCGTACGTATGAGAATAATCGTGTGATTGTGCCAAATTCATCTTTGAATTCTTCTACGATTGAGAATGCGTTTTATCAAGATGAAAAGAAGGATAATTATTTAGAGATTGAAGTGTCCTATGGTACTGATATCGATTTGGCGATTGATATTTTTAAAAATTTAACAAAAGAAGTTATGAATAAATATGGGATGCCTGGTGGTGAAGATTTGGAGGTCAAGGTTATTAAGTTTACGACAACCGGAATTGGCTTGCGTATGGTGATTCCGAGTAAGTCAAGTTTAGATGGCTTTAACATGTTGTCGGATATTCGTTATGGCTTGATCAAAGAATATGACAAAGCGGGTATTGATTTTGGAAACTATCCACTCACGTTAACAAAATAGAGATGTCTAATGGCATCTTTTTTTGTGTGTGAACGGGGATTTGCGTAAGATTTGGTGCAAAACGAATGGGAATTTGCGTTATAGTGGAAAAAATAAAGGTGATAAACATTTATAGGCAACCAGATTGGTTGCCTATTTTGCGATAGATACTCCATTTTTTGTGGATAGCTTGATCTTGTATAACTCACGATCAGCTGTTTTATATAGGTGCATAAAGTCATTTCCAAATTTTGGACTAAAACATGCACCCGCACTCATGGATAAGGTATGATTTTTAATTTCTTCAATTTTTGTTTCATGTACATCCTGAACTAATTGGTCTAGCACTTTTTTTATTGTTTCTTCGCTTTCGGCTTCTTTAATGAACACGACAAATTCATCGCCACCAATTCGACCAAGAATATCATTATCTTTAAAATGAGATCTTAATATTTTACCAATTTGATTTAAAACGATATCTCCTGCCAAGTGTCCATATGTATCGTTAATGGATTTAAAATTATCCAAATCAAGAATAATGAAACAATGAACTTGATCATTATGTTCTTTTAGATAATGATCGATTACTTGTTGCGTGTACGTTTTATTGTAGAGTTGTGTTAACGCATCAACATGTGCTTCTTTAGATAAATTTTTACGTTCTTTTCTATTTAAATGGATAATATAAATCAATAATATCGATGTAAGTAGAATGAATCCTATTAAAATATTGATAGAGTATAAAGTAAAGAAATTAAATGTAGACTGAGCTGCTTTCACTGGAACAACATAGCCAATCATCCAATCATTGTATCCGCTAGGTGCATAACAGAAATATTGTTTTTCATCACCTTCAATAGCGACAAAACCTTTCTTTTTCTTTTTGAAATCTCTTAGAATTTTCTTCTTGTTTGAAGAAATAGAGTTTTGAGAAAAAATCGTATTACTTTCAATGGTGATTTCATCGGATTGCGCAATAATGTTTCCAGAACTATCCAAAATCAAGCTATATCCTTTACCATCAAAGAGATCATCAAATAGCATATGACTGATTTTTGTGACATCATAAGAACCTGCCAAAGCACCAATGATTTCATTATTACGATAGACAGGAACCGAAAAAATAACTTTTGTCTTTTTGTCCACACTACTTTCCAGTGGATCTGAAAGTGTTTGTTTCCCTTTCATCGTATTTTTAAAGTATTCACGATCTGCTACATTTTTAATGTTTCCATCATCATAATAAGCTGTGCCATCTGGTGTAATAAAGGCGATACGACCTAAATCTGTATTATGAGAAATCGATTGAAGCATATCTACATATTGTGTGGATGCGTTCTCTTCCTTTCCAACAAAAACCGCAATTTGATTTAAGTATTGAAAATGCATATCTAAAATACTTTTTAAATGAATCGTTTGTTTGTCCATGTTGTTGGTTAGAATTTCTCGTGAACTAACAACAATTTGATTTTGAATCGATGTAAAAAGCACAAGCATTGCACAAACCAAACACAATACATAACTCACAATCGCAAGGATATATTTCTTTGTGACATTCATATTTTCACCTTTTTCTATATAAATTCTAACAAAAAAAGCTTGAGAAATATAGAACTCAAGCTGAATAGTTTTTCTTAAGTTTGTTAAGACAATGAATAAAAGCTGGAATTAAGAAACAATCCGCAAAAATCCACGCAAGAGGAGATGCAAAACAAGCCGCCATAAATCCATAGATAGGCACAAATATTAGACCAATGATGGATCTTGCGATCATTTCGGCTACACCGGCAAACACCGCAAAACCCGAAAATCCCATTCCCTGAATCGTAAATCGAACTGTATTCACAAAGACAAGCGTAATATAGAATGATGCATTGATTAAAAGGAATGTATGGGCTTGAGAAATGACGGTTGTTTCACTTTTATCCACAAACAATAGAATCAATGCATTACTTGCAAAGAAGAGGATGATTAAAATCACAATCGCATAAATACAACCAATCAAAGAAGCGGATAAGAGTCCTTTTTTAACACGATCAAATTTTTGAGCTCCCACATTTTGACCACTATACGTTGCCATTGTTGAACCCAACGCATCAAATGGACACATCATAAACAAAGAAAGCTTATTTGCGGCAGTCATACTCGCAACCGCTATGGAACCTAATGTATTGACGGCCGTTTGTAAAATGACACTTCCAATGGCTGTGATAGAATATTGAAATCCCATTGGAAAGCCCATGATGATTAATTTTTTTGTATGAATCTCATCTAATATTAAGTCTTCCTTTTTAAAATGAAGAAGAGGAACTTTCTTTAAAATATAAATCAAGCATAAAATACCAGAAATACCTTGCGATAAAACGGTTGCGAAAGCTGCACCGAATACACCCATATGAAAACTTAGAATAAATAATAAATCTAAACCAATATTTAATAGAGCAGAAATCACAAGGAAAATAACAGGAATGACAGAGTTACCAAGAGAACGTAAATAACCCGATAAGAGATTGTATAAAATCGTTGCGGGAATACCGGCAAAAATCACAATTAAATAGGTATAAGATAAATCGAAAATATCTTTTGGCGTCTGCATCCAAGTTAAAATGTGTGTACATAATAATAGAGTTGAAACGGTCATGATGATTGCGATAAGGATCGATAAACTCGCTGAATTACCTACATATTTTTTTAGGGCTCTTTCATCTTTTGCACCAAAAGCCTGCGCAATCGGTAAGGAAAAACCAGCACATACGCCTTGGCAAAACCCGAGAATTAAAAATAAAATACTTCCTGTAGAACCAACGGCTGCCAGGGCAGATACATTTAGAAACTTACCTACAATAATTGTATCCATTAAGCTATAAACTTGTTGAAATAACATTCCCATGAGTAGAGGGATTGAAAATCCTAATATTAATTTTGTAGGAGAACCTACAGTTAAATCTTTTGCGTTTGTACTTTTCATTTTTATTCCTCTTCCTTAAAAAATAGCGCTATAAACATATCACAAAAAATGTAGATTGGAAATAGATTAACTATGACTAACTGTTCTTTGTGAAAAAGCTCACATTTGCGTGTATAATAAAGAAGACAAGCTCCCAACATTAAGAGGATTCTGCGTGAAAGGTGCAAATAGTTATGATTGTTTTAGCTATGCTCTTTTTGTGTGGGCATAGCTTTTTTAGATTGGAGATGACTATGGAAACAAGAGTTGCGGTTATGGGAATTATTGTGGAAAATAATGATTCTGTTGCGTCATTAAATGATATTTTACATGAATATGGAAAATATATTATTGGGCGTATGGGAATTCCTTATAGAGAAAAGAAAATTAATATTATATCGATTGCCTTAGATGCACCCCAAGATACGATTTCAAGTATGGCAGGAAAATTAGGAAATTTAAATGGCGTCAGTGTAAAAACAGCCTATTCAAATGTGGTGAGTCATGATTGAACTTTTTAATTTGATCGATTATTTAGAAAAAGAACATACACTAAGTATAGAAGAATACGAACAATTGATTTTGAATGAATCAAAATTATTACGTATGTATGTCTCAAATAAGGCAAAAAAGTTAGCACAATCCATTTATTCAACGGATGTATATGTGCGAGGATTGATTGAAGTGGGCAATTATTGTCGAAATGATTGTTTCTACTGTGGAATCCGTAAATCAAATGAGTGCGCACAACGTTACATTTTAAGTGAAGAAGAAATTTTATCTTGTTGTAAAGAAGGATATGATTTAGGTTTTCGTACCTTTGTTTTACAAGGAGGAGAAGGTATTTATAAACCGGAATTTGTAGAACATGTTGTTAGAAAAATTCATGGTATGTATCCAGATTGTGCAATCACATTATCTTTGGGAGAAGAGGAAAGAGATGTATATCAGTCTTGGTTTGATGCAGGAGCGGATCGATATTTATTGCGTCATGAAACGGCGGATCCGACTCATTATAGAAAGCTTCATCCAAGTTCAATGTCTTTTGAGCATCGTATGAATTGTTTAAAAGATTTAAAGGAGATTGGCTATCAGGTTGGTTGCGGTTTTATGGTTGGCTCTCCATATCAGAGTGCACATTCATTGGCCTTGGATTTAAAATTTATCGAAGAATTTAAACCAGATATGTGTGGAATTGGTCCATTTATTAAACAATCGGATACACCTTTTAGAGATTATGAAAGTGGTACGCTACATCAAACTTTGTATTTATTATCACTAATTCGTTTGATTCAACCAAATATTTTGCTTCCGGCCACAACGGCTTTAGGAACAATTGATCCTACAGGAAGAGAACAAGGTATTTTGGCCGGAGCCAATGTAGTGATGCCTAATTTATCACCAGTATCTGTCCGTAAAAAGTATGCATTATACGATGATAAGATTTGTACAGGAGAAGAATCTGCACAATGTAAAGGGTGTCTATCAAGAAGAATGGAATCGATAGGATATAAAATAGTTTGCGATCGTGGAGATATAAAAAAATAAGAAAAGAGGAAATAGGAAATGAGTATTTATGATGTTAAGTCTTTGAAAGCAGAAGAATTTATTAATCATGAGGAAATTTTAGAGACGATTAAGTATGCACAAGAAAATAAGCATAATGTGGAATTGATTGATCAAATTTTAAAGAAGGCGCGTCCACAAAAAACGGCACAAGGCGTTCATTGTGAAGGATTAACACACCGTGAGGCAAGTGTTTTATTAGCGTGTGACATTCCTGAAAAGGTGGAGGAAATGTATAAGCTTGCCAATGAGATCAAACTTGCGTTTTATGGCAATCGTATTGTTATGTTTGCTCCATTATATTTGTCAGATTATTGTGTAAACGGTTGTGTATATTGTCCATATCATGCGAAGAATAAACATATTCGTCGTATTAAATTAACGCAAGAACAAATTCGTGATGAAGTCATTGCACTTCAGGATATGGGGCATAAGCGTTTGGCGATTGAATCCGGAGAAGATCCAATCAACAATCCAATCGAATATATTTTAGAGTCAATCAAGACAATTTATTCAGTTCAACATAAGAATGGTGCCATTCGTCGTGTGAATGTGAATATTGCAGCGACTACAGTTGAAAACTATCGTAAATTAAAAGAGGCTGGAATTGGTACATATATCTTATTCCAAGAAACGTATAATAAGAAGAGTTACTTAGAACTTCATCCTACAGGACCTAAACATGATTATGATTATCATACGGAAGCAATGGATCGTGCCATGGAAGGTGGTATTGACGATGTTGGTTTAGGTGTATTGTTTGGCTTAGAAAATTATGCGTATGAATTTGCGGGAATCTTAATGCATGCAGAACATTTGGAAGCTGTACATGGTGTAGGACCTCATACGATTAGTGTGCCTAGAGTAAAACATGCGGATGATATTGATCCAGATGCATTTGATAATGGTTTGGATGATGAGATTTTTGAAAAGATTATCGCATGTATTCGTATTGCCGTGCCATATACGGGCATGATTATTTCGACTCGTGAAAGTAAGGAAGTTCGTGAAAAAGCGTTACATTTAGGTATTTCTCAAATTAGTGGAGGTAGCCGAACAAGTGTTGGTGGTTATGCTGAAGAAGAACGTCCAAAAGATTCTGAACAATTTGATGTTTCTGATCAGCGTCCTTTAGATGAGGTTATTCATTGGTTAATGGATATGGGCTATATTCCATCATTGTGTACGGCATGTTATAGAGCGGGAAGAACAGGGGATCGTTTTATGTCTTTATGTAAGACGGGACAGATTCAAAATTGTTGCCATCCTAATGCCTTGATGACTTTGTGTGAATACTTGGTGGATTATGCAAGTCCTGAAACAAAAGAGCTTGGCTTTAAGTTGATTGATGAAGAGTTAAAGAAGATTCCTAATGAAAAAGTGGAAAAGGTGGCTCGAGAAAATATTGATGCCATCAAATCAAGTAATCGTAGAGATTTTAGGTTCTAGTTATGGCAGATTTAAATAGTACGGTCAGTGCCAATCGTGTTCATATTGGTTTCTTTGGACTTAGAAATGCAGGTAAATCAAGTGTTGTTAATGCGATCACCAACCAAAATATGTCCTTGGTGAGTGATATTAAAGGAACGACGACAGATCCAGTTTCAAAGGCAATGGAAATTTTGCCTTTGGGACCTGTTGTGATTGTAGATACACCGGGCATGGATGATGAGGGTACTTTAGGTAAGCTTCGTATTCAAAGGACACTAGAAGTTTTAAAGAAAGTAGATATGGCTGTATTGGTTGTGGATGCAAAGAGAGATTTACAACCGATTGATTTAGAATTAATATCGCTTTTTAAAGAAAAGAAATTGCCTTATTTTATTGTTTATAATAAGTGTGATTTGATTGATGAAAAGAAATCATTAGAAAAGAATGAAATTTATGTTTCGGCGATTCAAAATGAGAATATTGATGCCTTAAAGGAATTATTGGCAAGTGTTGTTAAACAAAGAGAAGAAAAAACGATTATTGGAGATTTGATTGATGATGGCGATATCGTTGTTTTAGTGATCCCGATTGATTCAT
Organism: Waltera intestinalis; assembly: GCA_963595075.1. GTDB lineage: Bacteria > Bacillota_I > Bacilli_A > Erysipelotrichales > Erysipelotrichaceae > Holdemanella. The sequence continues at coordinate 2,965 of CAVBGZ010000035.1, read as the reverse complement.
CAGCTCCAAAAGGAAGATTGATTTTACCTCAACAATTAGTACTTAGAGATGTTTTGGATCATCATGCGATTGGAATTTCTTGTCAGGTGGATGAATTAAAGAAAACTTTAGATATAGTTCATCCAAAACTAGTGATTACGGATTCGCAAGCATTTGAAAGTGTGTCACAAATTGTTCCAAAAGACATTCAACTTACTTCATTTTCTATCTTAATGGCAAGATTAAAGGGAAGTTTGGATACGGTTGTTCACGGGGCCAATACATTAGATACTTTAAAGGATGGTGATACGATTTTAATTAGTGAGGGTTGTACACATCATCGTCAGTGTGAGGATATTGGTACGGTAAAGCTTCCAAATTGGATTTTAAAGTATACAAATAAAAAATTGAATTTTGAATTCACTTCAGGCCACGGCTTTAAGGAAGATCTTTCAAAGTATGCGTTGGTTGTGCATTGTGGAGCCTGCATGTTGAATGAAAAAGAAGTTCAGTCTAGAGTCATGGATTGTAAGAAGCAGAATGTTCCATTCACAAATTATGGTATTGCGATTGCGAAGATGAATGGAATTTTACAAAGATCGATTGATGTGTTCAGTGCGTAGAGATACGCACTATTTTTTTCTCGTTGTTAAGATAAAACTGATGTATAATATGTGCAACTTGAAAGGTTGTGGCTTTATGAAGAAAATCTATTTATCTTGTGACATTGAGGGAATATGGGGAAATAGTAATCCAAGTTATACTGTGCAAGGTGGCTATTTGTATGATGAATATTGCACGAATATGTTGAATGAAGTTAATTTAGTGATTGATTTATTATTTCAAAATGGAGTTGAAGAAGTGGTTGTCAATGATGGCCATGGCAATATGGATAATATACTTCCTTCTAAACTAGATTCTAGAGCAGGGTATGTATCAGGTAATGGAGCTTATAAAGAATTTGGAATGATGGAAGGCTTTGATGAAAGTTTTGATGGCGTTATGTTTATAGGTTATCATTCTAGAAGTAATACAAATGGTGTTATGGCACATACGATTTGGGGTACAATGATCAATTGTATTAAAGTGGATGGAAAAGAACTTGGTGAAAGTGGCATTAATGCCTTACTTGCTAATGAACTAGGTGTACCGGTAATCTTGGCAAGTGGAGATAGTGAATATGGAAAACAAGTACAAGAAGAATTAGGGTGTGTATTTGTAGAAACAAAGAAAACGTTGAGTGCACAAAGCTGTTTGTGTCCTTCTAAAAATGAATTAGTGACTCGCTATCAAGCTGGTATTAAAGAGGCGCTGAGTCTAGATTCTATTTCACCTTCCATTTCAAGTCATACAATGGATATTACGTTTCATCATAGTCGTAATGCGGATTTTGTATCTCGCATGGATGGCGTTGAAATGATGGATTCTTGTACAGTTCGACTTTCAAAACCTGATTACTATTCTTTATACAAATATATGCGTTTTGTGATCAAGGTATGTAATGCTTATGGAAAATAGACAGATTATTGAACTATTAAGAGCCGATGTTGTTCCAGCCCTTGGTTGTACAGAACCAGCGTGTGTTGCCTTATGTGTAGCTAGGGCCAAGGAAGAATTGGATGAAGAAGTAAAATCAATTGATGTTGTGGTCAATTCTGGCATTTATAAAAATGGAATGTCGGCAGGAATACCTCATTGTGACATGGTTGGATTAGATGTTGCGGCTAGTTTAGGCGTGTTTTTAGATGGTCAAAAGGGTTTAGAAATTTTTGAAGATATTGATGAAGATATTCTTTTGAAAAGTTCATGTTTACATCCTTCTATTTGTGTAGATTGGACTCAAAAGTCATTGTATGTGAAATGTGTTTTGAATAATCGAGTTACTTGTATCATTCAAGGATCCCATACGAATGTGGTGTATGTAGAAAAAGATGGTGAAGTCTTATTTAAAAAGGAATTTCAAAAGGATTCAGATTCTATGCTTGATATTACTGCTTATTCTATTTCAGAAATTCGTGCTTGTGTGGATGAAATTCCATATACAGATTTATTGTTTTTATTAGATGGAATGTATATGAATGACAGATTGTCCAATGCGAAACAGGATGGGATTGGCTTAAGCAATGCGATAAAAAATGGTATTGGTGAAGGGGAATTGTTGTCTCGAATCATTTGTAAGGTGAGTCGCGCTTGTGAAAATCGCTTGGATGGATGTATATTTCCGGCTATGTCAAGTTTTGGAGCAGGCACAAAAGGCTTGGCCGTTGCGATACCGATTGATGAGGTGGCAAACACATATCGTATTGGTTTAGAAAGGCATGTGAAGGCTTTGGCTTTTGCTCATTTGTTGAATCGATATATCAATTCAATGATTGGAAAACTTTCGAGTATGTGTACGTGCGTCATCGCAAGCAGTATGGCATCTAGTGTAGGAATTGTGTATTTGCTTGGTGGAAATGATCAACAGATTACGTATGCGATTCGCAATATGACAGGGGCCGTGACGGGTATGATTTGTGATGGTGGTAAGGTCGGTTGTGCTTTAAAGGTCATCAATGGATCTACTTCGGCTTTAGTTTGTGCTTTTTCAGCCTTAAATAATGTTGGTTTAAGAAAGAGTGATGGCATTTGTGCAGACAGTGCTGAAGATTGTATTTTGAATATTGGTAAGTTATCAAAAATCAATATGGATAAAGAGATTATTGAGATTATGGAGAGTAAGTAAAAACGACCTTGGATGGAGGTCGTTTTTACATATTATTTATTTTTAGGAGAGAGATATGAATATTATATGTATATTCACTGCCTTATCTTTAAGGCACTTATAGAATAACATTGTGTTTTCAAAATATTTTATGAGAACTATGTTAAAGAATGTGATATTGGTTTTGATTGTGTGAAATTTACAACGCAATTTGGAATACATGTACGGCAATGTTGAAATAGACTAAGATGGAACATGTGTCGACAATCGTAGTAATGAGTG
>CAVBGZ010000034.1:0-20217 GCA_963595075.1 Waltera intestinalis | reverse complement strand
GTTTGAAGATGTTATTAATTTTGTCGCTGCGTAATACCTAGGATCAGCGACAACTCCAATATAAATGAATGAACCAGAATCTCATAGGACACGCCATGTCATATAAGATTTAGATAAATTGATGCGTTTTTCTTCTTTTTTGACGAAAAAAAAGACCTGCCGTTAAGCAAGTCATCAAAATAACCATTATTTCTAGGACATGTGATGTCCTATTTCATATAAAAATTTTTAAAGATTTTTCTTTGTCAAAGGTTCAAAACCATTTTCAGTAAGGATTTTATTTATCTTCTCAAATGTATAACCGATGCATGACTCTAGGATTAGATGTAGTAATTGATCTTCTAGAGTATTTGTAAGAACAAATCCTGCACATTCTAAAATCAGCAAAGATAATCTCAAAGGAAGCCTCATAGATATGCATATAGCAATGACAATCCTTTTGTTAAGTTTTGCTATTTCTCCATTCTTATAACGGAGAAAACATCGATAGCTAAGACTAGCAGAATCTTCCGCTAAGTCAGTGATATCTACAATCCTTAGATTCAATTCAGCAAGCAAATAAGAAATAGCTTCACAAAAAGTCATAGCCTTAATTGCTATTGATAATCTATGTAAAGTAATCGCCCTTTCTCTAAATTCTTCACTTGATTCTCTTGAATCATTTGGAAATGTTAAAACATTCTTTTTTTCCCATAGGTGGTACCTCTTCTTTCTTTAATATTTGTCATAAATTATAACACTTAGCCATATTGGTTTTTAAAACATATCATTCTTATTTCAAAAAACAGATTTGAAATTCAAAAGCAAGAAATCTCTTAAATAAACTTCAATAAAAAAGACTGTGAAAAGCATAAATCAATACGCCATCACAGTCTCCTGTTATTTATTCAATCGTCTTCCAAAATTCAGACGCTGGGGTGAAACACTTGATCATCTCTTTTGTATTTGGATCGCCAATTCCTCCAAAGAAAACACCAATTACTTTCTTAGTTTCCTTATCGATAACTGGAGAACCGGAATTACCTGGTTTTCCAAACATATCAGCAAAAACCACAATTCGATCATCTAATTCATTTACACTAGCGATTTTTCCTTCAGTTATTGATATGCTAGAGTATGACTCACCACCAAATGGATATCCAGCCATGATAAATTCATGTAAAGATTCATAACTGCATTCTTCTTTCAACGTCAAAGGAAGATAACTATAAATCATTCCTGTATCTTCAAGTTTCAAAACAGCAAAATCGTTTTTCTTATCGACGAATAGCGTTTCAAACCCAACGTAATTTTTAAATTTTTGGCCATTCGCTAAGGCTAAAATGATTCTAGCTTTTTGCTTAGATGAATCGTCTTGAATACAATGTGCACAAGTTAAGCAAAGACCATCAGGAGTAATAATGAATCCAGTTCCCTGCGAACCATCTATTCCAGAAATAGAAATTACAGCCTGCTCATAATATAAATTATCGATTTTAGAAGCATCATAGTTCATTGAAGCTAATTTAATCTTATCAATCAACTCAGAAGGTAAATTTGTCTTGTTTTCATGATGTTTCTTTTCTTGCTTCACAAGATGATTGTCTTCTTCATACTGAATCACATCATTGATAATAATCTCATCGTTATCCGGTTCATCCTCTACTCTAAGATTCTGATTCATAATGATATCAGTCAACATTTTTCTGATTGTTCTAGCATTAGCAAAATCAGGAAGAGTTCTATAGTAATCAGTTAAATCAAGAATTTCATTCATTGCTTCATCGGATATAGCATATGGAATTGTTTCCTTAGCTAAAAAAGACATAGTAATTTCTTTTAGTTCATCTCTTGTGTAATCTGGGAAATTCAAATAGAACTGAATTCTAGAATTAAAGCCAGGATTTGTTGCAATCATCTTCATCAAAGGCTTTTCATATCCAGCTAAAACAACGCAGAACTTGCCTTTGTTCTTTTCCATCTCATCAATCAAGGTTGCAATGGCTTCAGGGCCAAAATCATTCTCTATACCACTTGATAATGAGTACGCTTCATCGATAAAGAGAACACCGCCCATAGCCTTAGAAACTGCTTCTTTGGTTTTAATAGCAGTCTCACCGACATATCTACCGACTAATGTCTCTCTACTTCCTAGAATGACTTTAGCCTCAGGTAGAACACCTGCTTCATAAAGGACTCTTGAAATAATATTAGCAACCTCAGTCTTACCAGTTCCAGGATTACCAGTGAATGCCATATGAAGATTCAAATTGGATGATCCTTTGTTTTTCTTAGCGTATGCTTTGATTTTTTTAACACTCTTCTTAACCGAATCTAGTCCAATCAACTTCATCAATTGGTCTTCACCAGTAAGAATTTTATCATCTAGACCGTGACCTTTTGGAACGCTTAGTTTTGCATCCTCAATGTATTTGTTAACATCCTCTACTGTAATACATCTATCATTTCCGTCTACACAACGAAGGTTAAGATTCATCTCACATTGCTGAATGACATTTCTTGCATCACGTGCATTAGCAAAATCAGGATTCTTTCTCATCACGTCAGTGATATCAAGCATCCTATTCAATGCATCATCTTTTACTAGATATCCGTCCTTCTCTAACATTAGCTTAAAGATTTCTTCTAGTTCATTTCTAGAATAGTTAGGGAAATCTATATGAAACTGAATTCTGGAATTAAAGCCTGGATTTGTAGCTAGCATCTTCTCCATTGGTCCTTTATAACCAGCAAGGATGACACAAAATTTACCTTTGTTATCTTCCATGGCCTTTATTAATTCAGCTATGGCTTCATGTCCAAAATCAATAGGATCGTTATCGTAAGCTAAAGAGTAAGCTTCGTCGATAAATAGAACACCACCCATAGCTTCTTCAATTACAGCATCAGTTTTTAAAGCAGTATGTCCAATATAAGCACCAACTAAAGTCGATCTTGTAGCTTCAACATATGATTTCTTTGGTAAAACTCCGTTATCATATAGAATTTCACCAATCAGCTTCGCAACCTCAGTCTTACCCGTTCCAGGATTGCCTGTGAAAACCATATGAAGATTAAGGTTGGTAGATTTATCATCTTTCTTATTGGCTTTCACATAGGCTTTAATCTTCTCAATCGATTCCTTTACACTTTCTAAACCAATTAAGCTTGCAAGTTTTTGTTCAGCCTTACTGTCAGGCGATTTAAGATCTATTTCACTGGCAGGATTAACAACTTTTGGAATCTTGATTTTAATAATCTTTTCATAGCAGTCCCTTAGTTCTGAGTTAGATAATCCTTCATATAACATGAAGTTTTCTAATTTTCCATCTACCAGTTGATAGTGCTCCTTTAAAAGGCCTTCAAAATAGCCGTTAATATTAGTTATACTCTCACCATCGATGTCATACGAATATGTCTCATAAGGCTCCGTGAAATATAAAAGACATGATAATCCATTCCAAAAGGATTTCATCATTTCTTCGATATCCTCAGTACCATCTGATAAAAAGTCTGGAATATATTTCTTCTCAACTATCTTCTTTAATTCTTGGTTTGTAGAAGACAATACCTGAGAAGGTTCTTTGTTTTTAAAATCACGTATCTTCTCACTGTAATCTACTTTGTATGCAGTATTATAGATTGAATTAGTAACAATGTATTTCTGAACCTTTTTAGATAACTCAGATAATAAATCGAAAATAAAATTCATGGAGTCTGAATAATCAGAATTAAAGGTCAAGGTGATAAATTTTTGGATTTTACATTCCTTAAAATGTTCGAACTCAACCTTGGTTTTCAATACATTCAACAATTTGTTGATGGTTTCTTCAGATGATTTGATTCTCTTCAATAATGGCTTATATGCAACTTCGCACTTTATCGGTTTCATCTCTGTTACAAATTTCTGGTAGTTATTTAAAGTTTCATCTATTCTTTCAAAGAATTTCTTTGAATTATCAGATTTATTTACGTAGTTAAAGATTTTTTCAAAAGATGGAAAAGAAGATAATTCGGATTGCTTTGTAGAAAAATCAGCATTAAATACCTTTTCTATTTTGGCTTTTGCTACATATTCTTTTATTCCTTCAATGCATTCTTCTCGTGTCATAGGCTAGTCCTCTAAGCCTAAGGCTTTCTTAGCAGCATCAATAGGTGTCTTATAGAAAATTGGTTTTATGCCTTTCTTTGTTTCAATAAAAAGTCTTTCAAATTTTTCTTGGCATTCCTCAGGAAGCATGATGTTCTTAGCACCTGCATTTACAGCGGCTACAACGATATCATTTAAGCTTGTGGTTAATGGCATCATCGTACCTGAAACAACAACCTTACCAACAATAGGCATAGAAGCTTTGACAGGAACGTTTGAAATAGATGAGCAAAGGCCTACTACTTCAGCTACTGTAACCTCTTCTGATACATCCTTGTTTTGTAAATCATTGAAATATAATGTGTAATCATAATCATTAGGTGACTTGGCGATGATTTCTTTTGTATGCTTACCAAATTCAATAAAGGCAGCATTCATACTATCTTTAACACCTTTATTTGATCCGATACCTTCAATGTTTTTAGGCTCAAACTTACCTGTTCCATCAATTGCTTGGTTTTCTAATCTATAAACACCGATTTGATCTTTTAAAGATCTACCTATTGCATAAACAAATCCAGCAGGTTCGAATGTTTCAGAGACCAATGTAGATTCAGGTTGTTCAGGAACATTGACGATTATCTCTTGTTGAGTCTCTCTATCAATATATCCTAAAGAAACAGCATTGAATTCAGATGGACTCATCTTCTTAAGTTGTTCTTTGACTCTGCGTCTTCCTTCAATTGCGTATTCAAGCAACTCTTTTGCTTCTTCTTTTGTCATATTCTCATCTGGATAAACGAGTTTAACTAAACCTGAGAATGTCTTTGTAACTGCTTTATCATCACGTGTATTGAAGTTTTTGTTGAGTTCAAAGTAATTCATGAAATTGCTTGTGAAATCATATTTTCTCATTGCATGGCAATATTCAGATAAGCAGTCTGAAATAAGACCAAATCCTTTTGTGAATAAGCTTTCTCTAAGTTTTGGAGTTTCCCATCCAGGAAGATAAGCATTGATTCTATCAAAGAAGGCAGAATCACTATTGAATGTATCTGGGAATGGTTCAAAAAGATGTGATGTTCTAATCATATCTGAAAGAGTTCTAAAAGTATTTCCTTCAAAAGCGATGGAAGCATCCGCATTTACCGAATCTGTTCCTAAAGCGAAGTTTCCATTTGCCATATAGGTTTTTAAGGTTTGAACGAATTCCATTGTTGCGCCGGCCATACCACCGACTTCATCAAAAGCGATACAATCCCAGTTCCCTACAAGACCAACTTTTCTTCTACCCATGTTATAAAACATATTAGCAACTGTTGTATTACCTTTAGCCATTAAGATGGTGTAAGGTGAAATTTCGCTATAAATATAGGATTTACCAGTTCCACGAGGTCCAAGTTCAACTAAGTTATAGTTTTTCTCAACCATTGGCACCATACGTAATAGGTAATGGAACTTTTGTTTTGTTGTTAGTTCAGTAGGTTCATAACCTGCAGAACGCAAAATTAAATCAATCCATTCGTCCTTTGTGAAATTCTTTCTAGCATCAATGATAGAATTCAAATTCAAATTAGGCATTTGAATAGGTTTCAAAGAATCAATATGGAACGGAGATTCGAATTTAGACTTCTTTTTCTTAGCTTTCTTCTTTTCGCCAAATAAGTCCTCTTCCTCATCCTCTTCTTTCTTTTGATATGAAATTCTAAGGATACACCAAATACCACCAAGTAATAATTTTTCATTATTAACAACCAAGTCTGGTGTTACCTCAAATGGATCAATATGAAGATTAGTGAAATATGCTACATATTTATCTTCTCTTTCATTTAAAACAACACTGATCTTATCAATGATGGTGTAAACACCATTTTCACGAATCTTTGATTTGATATATTCACTTTGATCAGGTCTAACATAATTTTCTGTTAAGACCTTTTTAATTTTAGCTATTCCAGCATTGATGACATCTTGATCATCAGTGGAGCAATATTGACCTAAAAGGTATTCCAAAACATAAGTAGGGACATTTGCTCCCTTCTTCATCATGGCTGTTAAGTCTTTACGAACAACCTTACCAGGGAAGTTCTCTAATATTTTTGTAGTTAATTCGTCCATAATACCCTCCTAGAAATCAAAATCAATGCCGCCAAAGTCATTGTTGATCTTAAATTCTTCTTTCATGATTGTCTCATGTGTATCTTGATTCATGACAATCAAATAATATGTATCAGTCTTAGTAGCAGAATTAATACTAAGAATAATAGGTTTAAATTTTCTATTTGTTGGTTCTGAATCCGCCTTATTAGCAATGATGAATTGAGAGTCAGAAATTGCTTTGCCATTCTTATCTTCTAAAAGAATCTCATATTTAGCCTCAACAATATTGCTATCTAATGGCTTAGGTTGATAGAACTCAAGTTTAAGAGATAATCCATACACTTCTCTTGTTGGTGTAACAAGTTCGATAGTTGCAGGAACACGAGAGTACTTGTCCTTGTTTTGACCATAAGCCTTGCTATCTGTTCTAACGTTCTCATAAACAATGACTGGAACCATCATTTCTTGTAATGATATTCCACCATGCACATAATTACCTGAACCGCCAGGGTTCTTAATACGTATTCCTTGGAATGGAGCATATCCGATTAAAGAATTTTCATTATTGTTGATCAATAATTTTATTGGTGTTAAGAAATCAGTATCGATTGGACTCTTGGCAACAATGCATCTCTTTTCACCCTTAGCATCGACAATAGCATCGCTATTTATTGATAATTTATCGACTTCTTCTAGTTTATCATAAGAATATAAGAAACCATGGTCTGAAGTCACAAGAACCTTGATACTTCCTCTAGCATTGCATAAGGCTTTAACGATATTTACAAGCTTATTGATAGTTTCTTCACAAGATGTGAAAACCTTGGATTCTCCTGCAGAATCGTGACCAGCATTATCTATATCGTTGTGATATACATATATGACTTCCTTACCCTTAAGGAACTCTTTCTTTTCAGAAGAATTCATTTGGAATAAATCAACATAGCTGATAGCATCGCTTTCTGGCATAACACTTTGAAGAACAGCTTTTCTAGCTTCTAAGCTATTTGTCTTCATGCCATTTGATAAGATGTTCATATCGTTATCAATTGTCTTTTTACCTGGAAGTAAAGCAGCCATTCCATATTTTGTAATCGCAGGGAAAACAGATTGAATAGCTTCTAGTTTCACATTGCACTTAAGCTCAGAGCCTAATCTATTTTCTAGCTCTTTTGCCACTTCATATCTCATACCATCAGAGATAATAACAATCGTTAATCGATCATCACTTGCTGTATCAACATATGAATTATAGAAATCTAGCTGTGTTTTAATGTCGAACTTAATCTTGCCAGTATTAGCTAGTGAATCTTTCACAAGCTTCACCCATGTGTCATTAAGACCTTTTAAGAAGTAATTCTTATAGAGATTCTCAACATATACTAAAGCATCATTCAATTTATCTTGGATTCGATCTATTGTATTAAGCGATGATTTATAAACATAGTTATGAATATGTCTGTAATAGGTATCAAATAGATATAATCTATTTTGATAGTCTTTCCAAAGTTCATTTTCATTTATGTAATGGAATCCACCACTTATTTCATCATAAAGCTGATATAGTTCACCTATAGAGAAAAGGCATTCATAGTAGTTTGCATATTTCTCATAGAAAAGATGTTTTCTTCTTTCTTCAACAATGGATTTGATTTTTTCTCCTGAAATAGCCTTCGTAGCGCATGCTGAAAAAAGTTTTCTAAGTAAGGCATCATTGATTGATGAGAATAAATCACTATTTACTAATTCATCAATTGTTTCAGCATCAAACAAAGTGAATAAACCACGTTTTTCATCTAGGTCTTCAATCATCTTGAAGATTTCTGAGCTGAACTTTATGTTACTTGTCCATTCAGAAACCAACGTATAGCAATCATTCAAGCTTTGATCAAAAACAAAAGTTCTTATTTTGCTAGGCATAGCACTGCCCATCGTTTGATAAAGAGCAGTATAAATAATAGTTTCAAAAGCAGTACTTAAATTCTCGTGGCAATCACCTGCATATTTATTGACGAGTTTCCAAAGAATCGCTAAGGAACCAAAGGATTCAACTGCTTTAACATATTTATTCGTTGTAACATCTAAACTATTAGAGAAGATATTAAACAAAATCTCAGAAATGTCTTTTGATTGACAACCGCATAATGTAGCAAGAATCGCTAAATGTAAGTCGTTTGTAAAATTGATAACTGGTGCGATTTTATGAAGTTTTTCAATTCTTTCTTCATTTTTCCAAAATTTTTCATAGGATTTTATGGCATTTCTCATTTGAGTCGATTCAACGGTGATGCCAAGTTTAGACATAATCATTGAATAGAAATCAAAATGAAGGATTTCATCAGCATATAATCTTGCATCCATCAACCAGTTATCGTGTTCATCTGTGTTTGTGGAATCATAAATCAAAACATTGCCAGTAGAGTCATCATTCACTAATTGCTTAGCAGCAAACCAATTCTTGTTTGTAAGTTTAAAAATAGTGACTCCATCTAATGTCAAAGAATCGATATCATCGATAAATTCCTTCTCTGGATCATCCCAAAAGACTAAATGCCTTTTATAGTATTCTCTAAAAGGAGTCGAGAAGGTTAATGTTAGCTTATCTTTAATATCTTCTATATTCATCTCTTATCCTCCTTACTTTATTGGTGCTAGAACATCTTTGAAGAGTTCGTAGTTATGTTTAACACCATCGTCTAAATCAATTGAGATCTTCTCATCTGCAAGATGGTGAATCTTAGGCTCATACTCAGATAGTTCCTTGTATTGGGCTCTTACTTTATCTAGTTCTTTAGAACCATTTTTGGCAGCAACTCCTGTCAATGTAGGAACTTCCTTCTCAAGAAACTCGATTCTAGATGAGTATTTGTCCATTAATGGAAGGATATAGTCTGTTCTCATCTTAGCCAATAGATCTGGCGTATACCTATGCATGTAGATCAAAGCCTTGAAGCTATTCTGCTTGCCTGCATCGAAAAGCCAATAGATTGGTCTTTTTTGATAAATCTTACAATGCTCCTTATAGAATCCGTTGATCATGTAGTTTCGGATGACTTCTCTTGATGTTCCGTTTCCACCTAATGCATCTGCTATGAATTTAAGGTTCTCTTCTATAGTGTCTTGACCATAAACCTTTATTACAAATTCAACGATTTTGTTCATTACATCATCCTCGTCATAGCCGTCATCGAGAATCGGTATGATGTTGTCAGCATCAGGGATGATTGTGGAGTACAAAGAAGCATTCCATTCACCGCCAGCGTAGGCCAAGCCTTCCACATCTAATGAATAACGACCAAATGAAACACCAACAGCATAGGATAAAAGGGATTTGATTTCTCTTTGTAAATCAGCAAGCCTTACTGTTACATCTTTATCATCTTCTTCAGGAGTTAATTCATCTTGAAGGCCATAGATATCAATGAAGATCCTATTAAGTTCTTCTTCATTCTTTTTGAGAGTGTCAAATCTATTTCTACACTCTTCTTCCCATTCTTTGTATTTATCTGATATTAATCTACCCATTCTTTGAATCCTCCTTAAGTCTAACTACCTTACATTCATCCAATCTTTTATGTAAATATGAAATAACTATCAAAATATCAATAGCGTCGTCTTCGTTTATAATCCATTTTATTTTAGGAGTATGAGCTGTCACATTTCGAACCATACTAATGATGCCTTTTAACATTGAGGCTAGTCCTTTTTGCTGATTCTTTTCCGAATCTGTTTGTAAACTATTAATAGTTAAATATGGTTGGTTCGTTGAAAAGACTTCATCTATAAGTTTGGAACCATCAGATGTCAAATGAGTTAAATTTCGAATTTTTTCGCATAAACTTTTATTAGCTTCAAAGACAAGATGGAAATAATCTTTATTTACCAATTCATCATTACAATATTCTAAAATTATTGGATGAACATTATATCTTTCTAATTTAAACTTTAGATTACTTAATCTGTTTTTTACTTCCTCGATTGTGGTAACACAAGCGATGTTCTTATACTCCCCATTCTTGTCTAATTCCAATCCACTGAATGCTAAAATTTGATTTATTCCTAATCGTGATTTTTCAAATTTATCTTCATTATTTACAAAATTAATTGGAGATAATGCTATTTTAAGAAACTCAAAAAATGAATCAGAAGTGCCATCTTCGCTTGTAATTCTTGAGAATGTACCATTAATGCGTTTCCATTTTGTTGATTCTCCGCTAATATCGTTTATATTCATTTTAAGAAAAATATCCGTTAACTTTGAACCTGTTAAAACATCGCCTATAATTCGACTTATTTTTTCTATTTGGTTATCTGAAAGTTTAATGTTTTGTCTCATTTAAACCTCCTAAACTAAAGGATGTTTTTTAAAATCCCATGAAGTTTCAAAAGAATCCCAGTCTTGTTTAGCGACATCCACGTTATTAAGTGCTAAATTTTCAATAAGATAATTTTTAGTGTTTTCTTCTTTGTAAGGGAGTTTAGCAACATAACCAGATTCACACCCTACGGTAGGAGATAAAACCTTCAGTAATTTTGTAACTATACAAGAATTCAAATACGCCTCCATATAAGGGAGGTGTTCTTCTTCGTTTTCATTCATAATAACAGCTTGACCACAATTGCTAAATATATAACCCTCTGGGTAGTATCTAAAAGAATTTACTGCTGATGTAACAGATCCCCATGTTATTCCTTTTTTAAAATAATATTTTTCATTAGAAATTTTCCAACTTATGTTGTCTCCGTATTTTAGTTTTGTATTTTCTTTTATTTCGTATCCGTTATTTTCCCAATTAACGACATATTCATTAAGACCATACCACCTTCTATATCCGCCACCTTTGTTATAGGGAACCCATTTTTTATTAGCAAACTCACATAATTCACTATAGGACGATTTATTTTTTTGTATTTCAAACCATAATCTTAAAAATCTATCATTATCCCCTGTTCGCATTCCAATTAATGGTGAACAAACCTTCTTTATAGATTCACTGGATAATAATTTAAAAATAGTGTCGCTTAACCAATAATCAATAGGAAAGCCGGGTATTTTCAAATATTCATTGATGTTTTTTTCATATCTAATTTGCATAAAAAATCTCCTATATTAATGGATGCTTCTTAAAATCCCATGAAGTTTCAAAAGAATCCCAGTCATTGGATGCGTATTTTACATTGTCTTTAACTATTTTTGAGATAGTTTCTTTATGATCAAGATCTTCGATTAGCGGTAATCTACCAATATCGCCTGCTTGAAAATTTAAAGTTGGATTCAATAAATCTAAAACATTTAAACTTACCGATGAGTTCAAAAAACCAAGACAATAATAAAAGTATTTTTCATCTATTTCATATAATGACATCCCGCAAATATCCGAAATACAATAATTTTTATATCTAAAAGATGGTTTATAGGATGTAATTAACGACCACGTAATTATTGGAGTAAATTTTAAAGAATCAGGATAATCTTGAACGTTTCTTTTATCATTTTTAGCATCTAAAATAACTTTTCTGCCCTTATCTTTCCAATTTAAAACATATTCATTATTTCCGTACCACTTATGGAATTCTCCTCCTTTGTTGTAGGGAAACCAAGTTTTCCCACTATACATCGCCTGTATATAATCAGTTGCACAGAAAAATGTTTTTTTGTTAGAAACTTCAAACCAAAATCTTACAAATTCATTATTATCGCCTGTTTTCAATCCATTCCTTATTGTTGAATAAGAATTTAGTTGATTAGATGTTCTAAAAGAAGAAAGTAGTTTTTGATTAATCCAGTAAGCAAATGGTTCTCCTGAAATAGAGTTATAACTACTAAGATTCATAATTATACCCCCCCCCGCAAGGAATGCTGCTTCTTTGTCTTTTTCATCAACAAGTCGGAAGTAAACGCCATTTCCACCAATTGGCGCGTTTCTAATTACAAAAGAAGTTGTTTGAACAGTCGCATCAAAAGCGCCCATACCTAAATGGATCATATTAACAATTGATTGTTCTTTAATTATCTTCTTTCTTAATTGTTCAAAACTCACTAAGAACATCCAACTGTCTGGATTAACCATTGAGATAAATCCATTCTTCTTCACATAAGGTGCTTCCATAAACATAGCAAACATATCTGATTTGCTATTAGGATAATTATCAGTAAGGTATTCTTTAGGCTCTTTCTCCATTTTAGAAATACCTAAATATGGAGGATTAGTAATCATGACATCATATTTATTAGACATTACCATAGCTTGAATAGCCAAGTTTCTCAATTCAGGAAGAACAGTCCGCCATGCATATTGTTCTAAAATATTAGGGATTACTTCTTTATTCTTTACATCAATCTCGTCACATAAATATGCATAATCAAGACTACTGACTTTGACCAATGATCCTATCGTTTTTGCATTCTTAAATGTTGAAACAAGATATTTAGCAATTGAAATGCTCTTATCTGAAAATTTATTTTCTTTTAGCAACTTCTCATAGTCACAGTTTGCAACATTTAAAGAATCCGATATTTCAATAATCTTAGGCTGTTGGACTGTATCACGAATCAAATATTGTCTATCAACTGCTCTTGCTTTCATCATTAAAGAAAAATAAGCCAATTGAGCTGCTCTTCTATCTATTTCCAATCCAACAAGATTCTTTTTCAAAATAAGAGATGGTATCTCTTTTGACTGATATCCTTTTTCTTCATACATTTTAAAAAGTAAATCAAAAACATAGGCTAAAATATGTCCTGATCCACAACATGGTTCAATGATTTTTAAATCTTCAGGATTTACATTCTTATATTTGATTTCTTCAATCTTTTTTACAACATCAGCTTCTTGTTTCGCATCATCAACATAATATTTCATCTCTGATTTCAATGAAGAATCTGGATAACTTTCAAGCCAAATACGACCGATTGAATTTTCAGCCATATATTTAACAATCCAATCAGGTGTAAAGACTTGTGTAAGAGTTGGTATCAATTTCTTGGTTACGACTTTTTCATTTCTAAATTCTTGTCTTTTACTAGATACATAGAACTGATACATCCATCCGATAATCTGAACCTGCTCGGTCCAGTTATCTTCTGGAATATCTATTACCAATCTTTCAATGATGGAACCTTTCTTAAGAAGACCATTTGGGAACAAAAGCTCTGTATAGTTTGAGATTTTCTCAAACATCTTTGGCATCGGCTTAGACAATGCGTTGCATTGAAGGATGATAAGGTACTTAAAAAGCTCTTCAGTCTTGTCTTCCTGAACCATCTCTGAAACCTTGAGCCTGTCAATCCCGTATAGGTCGACATTCAAAGCCTCTTTCAATATTTGAGGACTGAATTGCCCGTTCTCATCAGAGAAGACTCTAGTATGTGAAGGAAGATACCCGTTGACCTCCATAAAGCGAAGCGCGATAAATCTGTTAAACCATGTATAAGCAGCTTCTTCTATAACTAACTCATATCCCTCAGAGAAAGCATTTCCCTCTGCTTTAGCTTTTATCAAATCGATAAGAGCTTCCCTCTGATCGTATTCGTTTTTCGAAAGAACTCTTCCATTAACGACTTTCAAGCCAGATTCGGCGCCTTTTTCTGTTACGCCATATTCGAAGGCTTTTTGCCTTGTAAGTTTCTGCAGTTCTTCTCTGGCGAATTCTACATATCTAAATACTGCATTCTTATCCATTCTAAAGCCTCCTTACTCAATCTTTACTCCACCGTCTGGAATATATTTGTATAGTTTTGATTTCAATTTCTCGACATATTGATCTACTTCGCCCTTTGTCTTTAAAGTCACATTCTCAAGCAATTCGTTTTTGTTAACTTGAGAAGGCTCTTTGATGACAGGAGTATCATGTTGATCAGGTGTAACTGGCGGCTTTGCAGATACAAGTTCATTGACACCTTGATCTTTCAAACTGTTAATTGAACCTATTTCAGCATCAATAACAACAATCTTTGATGAATTCTCAATATAGGCGATCTCATTGTTAAATTTTTCGATATATTTGTTATATATATCTTTTGAATAGCCTTTTACATATCCATAAAGTTCTTTCTTGATGTCATCAATCTTTGTTAGAACTTCAGATTTCTTCGAATCTAAAATCTTGTTATAAGCTTCATCAAGTTTAGAAACTAAATCAGAAAGATTTGCAATCTTGCTGAATGGATTCTCCATATTTAATACGGCATTAATCGAATCATAAGCCTGTTTAGCTTCGTTTGATTCATTGATATATTTTTCGTCATCTTTATAAAGGTTAATTTTGTTTGTAGCTTTATCATATAGACCCTTTTGAGCACCTTTAAAGAATGAAACAACATCAGAAATATCATCTTGTGCATCAAGCAAATCTACTTCTTTTTCCTTTATCATCTCAAGGAATTTCTTGTTATCGTTTCTGTATAGTAAAACTTCGTTGAAGGTCTTTTTAGCATTCTCAACTGCAGTCTTCTTAGGATACTTACCATGACTATAATAATCATTAAGGAACTTTGTACATTCATCAGATTTTGCTTGCAATGTATTGCTTGTAAATTCAATGAATGAATCATCTTTAGTAGGAACATCCATCGAATTTGTGAAATCCTTCATGATGTTGATACATTTCTTAACAAGTTGAGGATCAAGATGTTGCTTTTGTTGGATAATTGTGGAATCGATATAGCTCTTTCCTACTATTAAATCCATTAATTTCGGATCATTCTTTGTATATACCTTGCCGTTATAAGAGACTTCTACTACTTGATCAACGATCAATTCACAGATCATTGCAGCAATATCTATTTGATTATATCCATATGGTTTGTTTTGATATTTCTTATAAATATCATTAGCAGTAACAGTAGACATATTTTGATATTTGACACTTAAAAATTGTTCTAAAGATGCTACTGCTTGTGGATTTGATCTATGTCTTCCAGTAATGCTTTCTTCTTGATGGAATAATGTTTTTATATCATTTAAATCCTTGAAGTTATAGGTAATATCATCAAGTTTTGTATAAACTGTTTGAATCAATTCTGACAAAGCATTCTCAATTCTTTCTTTAGCAGTTGAACCTTTAATGTTGATTTCATTTCCAGCTGAATAAAACTTGGCATTCTTTAATGCCTTTTCAATATCAATATGAACTTGATTCTTATCAATTTTTGCTTGTGAAACACGATTTGAAATTGCAGTTTTAACTGCTTGAGCTAAAGAAGCTTGATTCTTGGCTTTGTTGTATTTTTCAATTTTTGCAATTTCTCTAAATCTCTCATAAAAATTGTTTTCATCAGGCATTACACATAGAACGGCATCCATTGATGCAGAAAATAGAGCAAAACCATTACCTGGTTCAGCCAATGGATTATCTGGTGTGATTATCTTAAGTTTTAAATCATCATAGGCAGGTCCAACAGGCATATCATCAACATATCTGCCAAATTCAAAATTGTAATTTCCATATTTAGCTTTCTTAGAAGGATAGATATCACCAAATATAATTTCACCGATTGCTCTAGACATATCCTCGGTGCTTACATGTGTATTCTTAATTTCTATCTCGACTTCTTTTTCTTCATTTGAAAGATAACTATAGACTTCACCATTCTTAGAAATATAATTTTGCATTCTAAGACGTTCTAATGATTCACCAACCTTCTTTCTTAAAGCTATTTGATCAGCATCAATAGAATCTGTCATCAAAATAGCAATATTATCGATTGTTGCTTTGATATCTCTATCAACATATCTAAGCAAATAAAGAAGCTTCAATATACAAACATCATATGATTCAATTCCATTATGTTCTTCGCTTGCCTTAATTGCTCTATCTATCAATTCACGTGTTGTAGAATTTAATTTTTCAGAGACAGTATCAAAGAACCTATCAAATGAGAATAATGCACCATCATTGTTATCACCAACAGTCAAATCCTCGAAGACACCCTCTCCCTCTTTTTTACTTTCAATGATACCAAGTCTAAAGGCGCCAAGCATATTTCTCGAATTATCTGATGTATCAAAACCTGCTTGATCATGAGTTCTTAATTCGTTTAATACACTTTGGAATAGTCTAAATTGATATGGAACAAAAGGATAAACCTCAATGAAGTTCTCTTCTGATTGATATCCTTTTAAATCAGCTGTTGCTAGTCTGAAAGTAAATGTATTCTTTAAAGAGGCTGCTTTCGATTCGTATACAACCTTTAAGCACTCTTCACCAGGTTTATTTTTAGCAAGTAATCTCTTCTTAACGACTTCTTCAACTGATGAAGAAGTTAAATGGATTCTAGTATCGAATCTTCCCATGATCTTTGAGAATTGATCGCCTTTGACTTTGATAACTTGGTCAATTGCTTCTTGGCTTGTAACAATAACCCAAACTTTTCCTTTGCATTTAGTTCCTAAATCCTCAACTAAAGTCTGAAGATTTAGCATAAGATTCATATCTTCGCCAATATATTGTCCGATCTCATCGACCATGAAGATCAATTTAAAATTATCGCCTTTTGAATTGACATATTCTTTGATGTCATCAACTAATGAATCAATGCTAAAGACAGAAGTATCTTCCGAATAAATATAGTTTTCAGCTGCTTGAGCTGACATAACATTTAAATCAGTTAGAGTTTTGATAACTACATCAGCAAACAACTGCATCGTAGAACCTGCTTCTTCCCAAGACCTTCCATCTTCATCGTTATTTTTGAATTCAGTTTTAAATTTATCATAAACACCTTTTTTAACTAAAAATTGTTCAAAACGAACTGTTCGGATATCATTACCATGGAATCCTAAAGAATTGTAGAAAACCTGAGCAAATACATCTTTGATAGCTGTCTTTGATTTATCACCGCTTAAACTATCAACGTTAAAAAGAATAGTTTGATTTTGATGCTTAGCGCAGCAATTCTCAATCATATCAAATTCCATAGGATCATCAAACTTATCTCTGAAATATTCGATTGTGTGCTTTCCGTTTACATCTTTGTTTTCAAGCAAATAGGAAAGCATCTTCAAGAAGTGAGATTTACCTGATCCGAAGAAACCGGAAATCCAAACACCCATCTTGTCAGTATTCATATCAAAGGATTCAGAGAAATTGTTGAAGAACTTATGGAAGTGAGGCTTCAATTCCTTGGTGACAACATATTCTTCTAATTCCTGTTGAATTGTGTCTTTAGCTTCATCAGAAACCTTAACAACACCATTGATGTTTCTATTAATATTTTTCTCAAATATATCTCTTATTTTCATAATTCCATACATCCTTTACTTGATTTAGCTAATTAATCTGAATGACCTATAATGGTTATCATCAAAATATTTATTAAATAAGGTCAATGTCTTCATGTCGTAGTCACCTGGATAGAACACAACAATTGGAATATCTTTAAATTCTGTTGTCACATTCTCTAACAAGGTATGAACCCTTGTGAATGGATAGACCTTTCCAACACCAGATATGATTATTACATCACCATATTGATGATTATCGTATTTCATCTTATCTACATACATCTTAGGAGTTACAAGAGTTTTTAATTGCTTAGCAATCATATCTTTACCTGTGCGTTCCTCTAGTTTAAGAATACGATCTGTTAATTTCTTTTCTTCGATATATCCAGTTAAGATATCGTAAAGATCAAATTCAATGGCATGAAAGCTAGTTTCATCCTTGATTTTCTCAAGGAAATATCTGACTGCCATTTCATCTTCAGGGTTATAGCTGAAAATATAAATCCCAACTTCATTCGCAAGCCCTTTGTTTTTTAAAAAATCAGGGTTGGTGAATCTTTCTTTTGCTTTATCTAAAGCTTCATTGATATTGCTCATCCTATCCCTCCTTTAGATTTCATTAAATGCAGGAAGACATTCATAGTCTCCTCTATCACGTATTAAATCCAATAGTTCATCATCAACAGTAATTGGATTTAATTCCTTTGACCTTATGCTTGTTAAATATCCAGCCTCAGCTAAACATTTGATTAAAACAGATTTAATCTTTCCGATTGTAGCATCACTCCATGTTGAGACTTCTTCTACTCTAGACATGAGTTGCACAAAAAAGTGATTCACATCAGTCTTATCAAAAGCCCACACTCTAGACTTATATTTATCTCCGATAACATCTACCATAAAATCTTTGACTAATAGATTTTGGCACATCATAGCGTATAGCAATGCATATTTTGCAGTTTTAGAATCAGAATTAGCAATTAATTCAACAAGCCTTCTATCACCTGTAAATGTGAGTCTTTTATAGCAAGCCCTAGTTATTGTCTTGTAACTTACTTTAGAAGGATATTGAAACAAATCTTCATCAATTACATTTTTAAGGATATCATCATATGATTTATCTTCTAAAATTAGCTTAGCAACAATTCTATTTTCATAAAACAAAAATTGTTCTCTGGTTAACCCACCTGCATATTTAGGAGTATTTTCCATAGTTATTCTCCCCTCTCGTTAAAAGGAATCTTATATTTCTTACAAAGTTCCCTTATTTTTCTTTTCGCCTTCATCGTTGGCTCAGTGCGTTTGTTTTCCCATCTATTGATGGTCGCAAAAGAAACACCAAGTTTCTCAGCTAACTCAGATTGAGTAACTAACATGGCTTCTCTTAACTTCTTAATGATTTTCGAATAATCCATTTTCTAATCTCCAATCCTTTGCTTAAATCTGTTAGTTGCTTGGTTGAACATGCAAATAAAGAATTAGATAAATCTATTATACCATGGATATAGCATTTTGATAACTTCAAATTTAATTTTTAAACATAGAAAATTTCGATAAATTATTAACTTTTTACTTATTATCAACAACCTTAATATGAGTTTTGAAATAAAACTAAAAGAATTAGTAAAAATTAGGCTTTATAGAGCTCACTAATTATTGAAATCAATGATGCATTAGAATGAATGTTCGCTAGATATCTAACCATTTTGAACTCAACACTAATTGAGCGAACATATAAAAAGGATCCATAGGATTGGACTATCCTATGGACCCAAAATGTTTCAAAGGTTAAATCTTGAAATTTATAAGATTATCATTAATTATTCGTTGCTTTTCTTGAGAAGAAAGCTAAATTAGCAGTAACATCACTCATGACTGTGGATGCTCCGTTCTCTTTTGATGTGACAATATTTGAATCACATCCTTCAAACCAAGCTACAGCAATAACTGTCAAACCATTTGTTGGATCAATTTCGCCAAGATAATAGTTAGTTATTTTCTCTAATTCAGTTTTAGTTCCATCTGCTGGTTGACTAAAGTCTGAAGTTGTAACATCTACAATGTTTGTATAATCAGTTTGTGCTTGATTAACATCAACAATTGCACTTGTAACTTGTGATACGTGTTTCTTTTCACTGTCACCAGCTGCTACATAGTACTGAGATTCAGTCATAAGAGCAATTCTGAAGCCCTTAATGGTATCACCGCCTGTTGTACCATCAGTGAATGTTGTGGTTTTAGGATCAAAATGCAAAGTATTTACATTTGTTCCACTATCCTTGTTTGCTTCCTGTTTAAAAGTCATCTTCCAAGCAACTGCATACCAAATATCCTTATTTTCTCCAGAAACAGTTTGAGAACCTGCTTTCCAATCATTTTTTTCTGGTACTTTAACGGTTTGGTTATCGGAATCTAATTGTTGATCAGCATGTTGATCTTCAACTCTTCCTTGAGAAACAAATCCTGTGACAGAGCTACTATCCATTGTTGGAACAAATAATTTTGCATCCGTACCAGTTTTTCCTTTGTTATCACCAGTATTTTGCAAGGTAGAGGCATTGTAAGAGCCATGCGTAAGAAGGCCTTCAAATTTAATACCTGTTTTATCAGTTTCAGAAGTTATTGCAGTACCCGTGTTACCATATCCTTCGCATTCAACAGTAAGGTTGCTGTTAAGAGTTGTTGTTTGGAATTTGGAAGCTGTGACTGTAATTTGTCTGCTAGCGGTGAACCATGCCACAGTACCAGTGACGCTGGCGACTGTTGTCGCAGTGATCAAAGCGAGAGCAGGGACGATAATCTTAGATTTCTTAAATTTGTTTT
>CAVBGZ010000033.1:0-20504 GCA_963595075.1 Waltera intestinalis | reverse complement strand
GATTTATAAGAGGACTTTATCTCATCGATAAAATCCCTACACATTTTGAAGGTTCAATTATCCCTATCCAATTTTAAATATTCTTTTCTTTTCTATGATATTATAGACAAAAAGGGCGTGATACTATGGGTGGCTTATGTGTAATGCTACTGATGTTTTTTTGTGTAAGTTGGATTTTGGTTGCTTATATCGCAACGATATTGACACCTCTAGTTGTTGTATATAATGGAATCGCAAGTGTGATGTGCTTTTGTGTCTATTTTATTCTAAGGTCTAAAGATGTTTTCAAAAAATATACAGAAGGATACAAGCATGTCTTATCTATGATTCTAAAATATGGTTTGCTCCTTTATGGAATAAGTTCAGCTTCGATTTGTATAATATTAGGCTTTCTATGGTTTGGTTAGGAGAAGGAATATGGCAATTTTAGGAATTGATTTAGGAACAACCAATAGCTTGGCAACACTATATAAGGATGGAAAGTCGATTTTGGTTCCGAATGCTTTTGGAGAATTATTAACACCGAGTTGTGTCAGTAAAATAGATGGACAAATTGTGGTTGGAAAATTAGCAAAAGAAAGATTAATTACGCATCCACAAGAAACGGCATCTTTATTTAAACGTACTATGGGTACAGATAAAGTATATAGGTTAGGAAAAGATGAATTTGATTCGGCTACATTATCAAGCTTTGTGGTAAAACAATTGATTATGGACGCACAAAATTATTCTTTAGAATCTATTGATGAAGTAGTAATCAGTGTTCCCGCTTATTTTAATGCGAGACAAAGACAAGACACTAAAAGAATTGGAGAAATATTAGGTATCAAAGTTGAAAGACTCATTAATGAACCGAGTGCAGCAGCGATTGCATGTCATGAAAAAGACGAATATGAAACGTTTGTCGTTTTTGATTTTGGTGGCGGCACATTAGATGTTTCTGTAGTAGATTGTTTTGAAAATGTGATTAATATTAATGCGATTGCAGGGAACAATCATTTAGGCGGATCTGACTTTGATTTGGCTATGGCAAAATATTTTTGTTCAAAAAATCAAATCCATTACGAACAAATGACAAAGAAAAGCCAACAAATTCTTTTGAAAGCTTGTGAACAAGCAAAGATTGAATTGGATACAAAAGATCTTACTGAAGTATCTATGTATTTGGATAAAAAAAGGATATCCTGTGTTTTTACTGAAAACATATTATATTCGATTGGACTTTCTTTGTTAGAAGCTTGTAAATCAGTTATAGGCAAAGCTGTAAGGGACAGTGGATTTAGTGCTGATGAATTGGATGGATTGATTTTGGTTGGCGGTTCTAGCCAAATGCCTATTCTACAAAATTATTTATCAAATTCTTTGAATATTCCTGTGATTCAAAAAAAGAATATAGATGAAATTGTAGCTTTTGGATTAGGAAAATATATTGGTATTAAACAAAGAGAAGAAGAAATCAAAGACTTGGTTGTAACGGATATTTGCCCTTTTTCATTAAGTACAAGTACGTATAATGAACAAAATCCAAACAAGGATTTAGCTCGTGTGATCATTCCAAAAAATTCTGTTCTACCATCAAGTAAGACGGTGCATCTACAAACGGTACATAAAGGTCAAACCAAGGTTGCAATCAATGTGTATCAAGGTCAGGCCATGTATGCTAAAGATAATTTATTTTTAGGTGGAACAGAAATATCAGTCCCTAGAAATTTAATGGAAAATGAAGCTTTTGATTTGACTTATTCTTACGATATTAATTCTATGTTGTATGTAGAAGCATATGTGCGTTCTACTAAGCAGAAACATGTTTTTAAAGTAGGCAAAGGGGATAAGTTAGAAAAAATAGATGCATCTGTTCGATTGGATGGGATTAAGGAGGCATCTATGCAAATATACCAAAATAATGAAGTGGAGTTTCTTCTAACACGTATAGAGAGAATATATGAAGAAGTAGATGAAAATACACAAGATTATTTACGTCATTTACATGGTCATTTTGCTGAAGATATGAAACAAATGAATAACAATATTCAAAAAAGAAATATATTGATTGATAGAGTAAAACGAATTCTTGATGATATTGAATATCGACAAGATGTGGATCAACTCGATGTCTTTTCAAAAGATGATGAAGAAAGTGGAGGCTTTTTAGCATGAATCCATGGGAAACATTAGGTATTGCACCTACACAAGACAAAAAAGAAATTAAAAAAGCTTACGCAAAACTCACAAAAAAATATCATCCTGAAGAGAATCCAAAAGAATTTCAAAAAATTCAACAAGCCTTTCAAGCATGTCTTAACAATGATTATCATGTAGAAGAAACAGTAGTAGAAAAAACAATTTATAAATCGGAGGAAGAAAATAGAGAAGGTCCACCAGTTATTCCACAAATAAATACTTTGTTTAGTGAGACTAAAGATGAATGTGCATATTCTACTTTATTGGTTCAAGTGGATGATTCTTTACCAGAAAAATTAGATTCAAAAACCATAATCAATCTATTTTCTAATCCAAGTATTATGCCTTATTTAGAAGATGAAGCATTTTGCGCGATGTTAGAAAATGTATTGTTGAAGCACTCATTTAAATACGTAAAGAAACAAGATGATGCAGTATTTCGCTATCTCAGCAAATATGATATGAAACAATTAAGAGAAGTTATCGATTATGCGAATGTGCCATATTATCAAAAACCAGCATTTTATATTCTTGTGGTCATTTTCGTAGTTTGTGTAATTACTTTTTTTAGCATTTAAAAAAGCCCGTAAGGGCTTTTCGCTTTAATCCATTTTTGAAACTTTATTAAATAAAATATATCCAATCACAAACATAATGGCGATGGCACCAACACCTAGATTTTGTTTTCCGGTAAGTTGAGTAACAACACCAATTAACATGGTTCCTAAAAAGCTAGCGCCTTTACCACAAATATCAAACAATCCAAAATATTCTCCACTTGCGTTTTCAGGAATAATCTTGGCAAAGTAGGAACGAGATAAAGCTTGTATACCACCTTGGAAGCAACCTACAAAGAATGCAAGGAACCAGAATTCCCATTGCTTATCAAGTTGTACCGCAAAGAGAGCTACAAAGAAATAAGCTATAATGGATACTTTAATTAATGAAGCTGTATCTTTATTTTTTGATAAAACCGCAAAAATCAAACTAGCAGGGAAAGCCACGATCTGCGTTAGTAATAACGCAAGTAATAAACCAGTCGTATCTAATCCTAAACTTGTTCCATATGCTGTTGCCATATCGATAATGGTATATACTCCATCGATAAAGAAGAAGAATGAAAGTAAGAATAAGAATATTTTCTTTTGTTCTTTTGCCTTTGAAAGAGTTTGAGCCAATCGAACAAATGTATCCTTTACAGGATGTTCTTGTTGAGGAATAAAATATTTTTGTTTATAAGAAAAAGCTAAAGGCAAAGTTAATGCAATCCACCAAATGGCATTCAGGATAAATGTAATGATCATTGCCATATTTAATGTTATACCAATCTTCTCATACATAAGCACAAAAACTAAACTAATAATAAATGGAACAACACTACCAATGTATCCCCATGCGTATCCTTTAGAACTTACGGAATCCATTCTTTCATCTGTCGTGATATCCGTCAGCATACTATCATAAAAAATCAAAGATAAAGAATAGGCAACCTTAGCGACAATAAACAATGTTAGGAAAATTACCCATGAACTTGGAATCCAGAAACAAGCTAAAGCTAAAGCACCAAGTAATGCTGAAAATAAGAATATTTTTTTCTTATGATCTTTATAATCGGCAAAAGTACCGAGAATAGGACCAAGTATCGCAACAATTAGTGTGGATATACTTGTCGCGTAGCTCCAATAGCTTAAATAACTACTCTCAGCAACACCAGCTGAAGAAGATAATGAATTAAAATAGATAGGTACTATTGTTGAGACCAACAATATAAATGCGGAATTCCCCATGTCATAACATATCCATTTGAATTCCATTTTTGTAAGTTTATTATTCATAAAAAACCAACTTTCTACTCTAAGATTTTAACATAGAGAAAGAAGCTCTCTGTTAAATGTATGTTAAGTTACTATTATCATAACTTTTTTGATTGAGATATTCTACAACAATGTGAACAAAATAGGAAAGTTGTCATTTTTTTGAGCCAAAAAAGTGCATTTTTTTTAATTCTGAGTATAATTGTATTGTTAATTAAAATGGAGGTCATTATGGGCTATCGCATAGGATTTGATATTGGAAGTACAACAATTAAAGCTGTTGTTTTAGACGAAAATAATGATATTTGTTATAAGAGCTATGAAAGACATAAAGCACAAGTGCGCCAAAAAGCTTTGGAGAAAATAGAAGAATTAAAGAAATATACAAAAGAGCCATTTAAATTCGCTATTAGTGGATCAGGAGCATTAGGATTATGTGAACAAGGAGAACTTCCATTTGTACAAGAAGTATTCGCAAGTGCAACAGGAGTTAGTAAATTATATCCAAACACAGATTGCGCAATTGAACTTGGTGGAGAAGACGCAAAAATTTTATTTTTTCAAGGAAGTATTGAACAAAGAATGAATTCAACTTGTGCAGGAGGTACAGGTGCTTTTATTGATCAAATGTCTACACTTTTAAATATGAGTTTAGAAGAAATGAACGAAGCAAGTTTAAACTATCATAAACTATATCCAATTGCTTCTCGTTGCGGTGTATTCGCAAAAACTGACATTCAACCGTTAATCAATCAGGGTGTAGATAAATGTGATTTATGTGCAAGTATTTTTCAAGCTGTCGTTGATCAAACAATCACATCTTTAGCTCAAGGAAGAAAAATTGATGGCAATATTTTATTTTTAGGGGGGCCTCTTTATTTTTTGACAGGCTTAAGAAATCGATTTAAAGAAACATTAAAATTAGATGATACACAATTAAAATGTCCAGATACAGCTATACATTTTGTTGCTTTAGGAACAGCTTTATGTGCTGAAACAGAATACACATATGATCAACTTCATGATATTTTAGAAAAATTGATTCAAACACCAGCAAAACTTGGGGAGTCAAAGCCATTATTTGAAACTGAAAAAGATTATCAAGATTTCATCACAAGACATAAATCGCATGATGCAAAGTTTGCAGATTTAAAAACATATAATGGAAAAAGCTATTTAGGAATTGATTCAGGATCTACAACGACAAAGCTTGTCTTATTAAGTGAAAATCATGAAATTTTGTACCAATCCTATACATCTAATAAAGGAAATCCTTTAGACGTTGTTTTAGAGGATTTAAAGAAAATCTATGAAGAAAATCCAAATGTTCAAATCTACGGTTCATTTGCGACAGGGTATGGTGAAGAATTAATGCGACATGCTTTCCACTTAGATGGAGGTATTGTAGAAACAATGGCCCATTACACTGCGGCTAAATCGTTTAATCCAAATGTCGATTATATTCTTGATATTGGTGGCCAAGATATCAAATGTTTTAAAATTCGAGATGGACACATTGATGATATTGTATTAAATGAAGCTTGTTCAAGTGGTTGTGGTTCATTTATTGAAACGTTCGCAAAATCTTTAGGCTATGATGCTAAAGAGTTCGCAAAGCTTGGACTTAAGTCAAAACATCCAGTCGATTTAGGAACACGTTGTACTGTTTTTATGAATTCAGGAGTTAAACAAGCTCAAAAAAATGGTGCTAGTATCGAAGATATTTCTGCAGGACTTTGTAAATCGGTTGTAAAGAATGCATTATACAAAGTGATTCGTGCAAAAAATAAAGATGATATTGGAAAAAATATCGTTGTTCAAGGTGGAACCTTCCAAAATGATTCAGTTTTAAGATGTTTTGAACAAGAATTAGGATTGGAAGTCATTCGTCCAAGTATTGCACCTTTAATGGGAGCTTATGGAGCAGCGTTATATGCTCAAAAGCTACATCGAACAAAAAGTGCTATTTTAAACTATGAGCAATTATGTAATTTCACACATAAATCTCAATCTGTAGCTTGTCAAGGATGTAACAATCATTGCTCATTAACAATTAATACATTCAACGATGGTACACGTTTGGTGGCTGGGAACAAATGCGAAAAAATGATAAAAGTCGAAAAGAAACAAGAAGAGCTTCCAGATTTGTATAAAGTTAAAATGGATATGCTTGAAAAACAAAAGTCTAAGTTTAAACATGATAAAAAAATTGGTATGCCACTTGTTTTAAACAATTATGATTTATTACCTTTTTGGACTCGCTTTTTTGACTGCTTAGGATATGAAATTATTTGGTCTAAGCCAAGCACAAAAGAAATCTATCATTTAGGACAACAAAGTATTCCAAGTGATACGGCATGTTTCCCTGCGAAAGTTGTGCATGGACATATTCAATCTTTAATTGATCAAAAAATAGATGTTATTTTCTATCCATGCATGACTTATAATGTCGATGAAAAACAATCGGATAATCATTATAATTGTCCATTAGTTGCGTACTATCCAGAAGTGATTGCGGGTAATATGGATTTTGGAGATACTAAAATTGTATATCCTTATATTAATTTTGATCATGTTCCAACTTTAGTAAAAGCCATTCAAATGCATTTTGATAAAGTAAATATTCATTTTGATGAGAAAAAATTAGAAATTGCTTATAACGCAGCCGTGAATGAATATCGAGATTTTCACGAAGAGCTTGTGAATCAGCATTTAAAAGCCGTTCAATATGCACGTGAACATCAATATCCAATTATTGTTTTATGTGGTAGACCATATCATTTAGATCCGCTCATCAATCATCAGATGAATCAATTATTGACACAACTTGGTTTTGTGGTTGTTAGTGAAGAAAGTGTTCCTAGACAAGAAAGTCATAAAGTAAATGTTTTAAATCAATGGACATATCATGCAAGGCTATACCAAGCAGCCCATTATGTAAATAAAAATAAAGATATGAATTTGGTTCAAATGGTAAGCTTTGGATGTGGTATAGATGCCATCACAAGTGATGAAGTAAGAGACATTTTAAGCGATGGAAATAAATTCTATACACAAATCAAAATAGATGAAATTGATAATTTAGGAGCGGCTAAAATTCGATTGCGTTCTTTAAAAGAAGCGATTGAACAACAGAAAGGGGAATAAAATTGAGCTTAAAATATACATTATTTTCTGAAGAAATGAAGAAAGATTATACAATCTTAGTTCCAGGTATGTTGCCTATTCATTTTCAATTATTGACCCCAGTATTCGCAAAGAGTGGATACAAACTTGAAGTTCTAAAAAATGAGGGGGATCAAGTAAAAGAAGAAGGGTTAGCCCATGTTCATAATGATACTTGTTATCCTGCATTACTTGTCATTGGACAGATGATTGATGCACTAAAAAGTGGAAAGTATGATATGGATCACGTTGCTCTTGCGATTACCCAAACGGCAGGAGGATGCCGCGCAAGCAATTATTTATCTTTATTAAGAAAAGCTTTGGCTATGGAAGGATGGGAACATATTCCATGTCTTTCTGCGAATGCATCAGGATTGGAAAAAGATAGTAGCGTTCAATTTACTTTTCCTTTGATTTTAAGAGTTTTATATGGAGCCTTATATGGTGATGCTTTGATGTGGTTAAAAAATCAAGTGAAGCCTTATGAACTTGAAAAAGGAGCCACAGATAAAGCGGTAGATCAATTTATCGATGAATTGATTCCTCTGTTTGATAAAGGAAGTTACAAGCAATCTAGACGTATTTATAAGAAAATGCTTGAAATGTTTAAAAGTATCCCCCAAGATCGAAACCAAAAGAAAATTCGAATTGGTATTGTAGGAGAAATCTATATGAAATATTCTCCTTTAGGTAATCAGCATTTAGAGGACTATTTGATTGAAGAGGGTTTTGAACCTGTTTTATCGGGAGCTATGGATTTTGCGCTTTATTGTGTGGAAAACTCAATCATAGATTATGAGTATTATCATATGCATGCGAAAAGTCATTATATTTATAACATTGTTAAAGATGTGATTATGCGTATGCAGAAAACATTTAGAGATGCCGTCATAAAAGATGGAACATTTATCGCGCCGGATGATTTTGCAGAAGTGATTGAGAATGGAAAAGAATTCATTAATCCTGGCGTAAAAATGGGAGAAGGCTGGTTGCTTACAAGTGAAGTCATTTCTTTGATTAAATCTGGAGTAACGAATGTGATCAGTGCTCAACCATTTGGATGTTTGCCAAATCACATCGTTGCCAAAGGCATGGTGAGAAAAATCAAAGATAAATATCCTAGTGCGAATATTGTTGCGATCGATTATGATCCAAGTGCCTCAAAGGTAAATCAGGAAAATCGAATTCGTTTGATGCTTGCCAACGCTAAATTGTCGGAGCAAATGCATGAATAATATATTTGAATTTGTGTATGCCTATGCTTATTTTGTAATCTATGCATTTTTAGGATGGGTTTGTGAAGATTTGTATTGTGGCATACCCAAAAAGAAATTTATTAACCGTGGGTTTTTATATGGACCGTACTGTCCTATTTATGGAGTAGGTGCCTTACTTGTTTTATATCCTCTGTTGTTTGTAAAACAATATCCTATTCTCGTATTCATACTTGGTGTAATTATTACGAGTACCTTGGAATATATAACAAGTTGGGTAATGGAAGTCTTGTTTAAGACACGTTGGTGGGATTATAGCGAACATTTCTTAAATATAAATGGACGTGTTTGCTTATTGAACTCCACTTTATTTGGCATTATGTCTATTGTGGTAGTTTATATCATTCATCCTACGATTGAAGATTTTGTCCAGTCTATTCCTTTTGGTGCTTTAACGAACTTTTTATCTGCTTTTACAATAGGCTTTAGTATTGACTGTGTATTTACTGTCATCGCTTTGCTTAAACGTAAGAAGGTATTTGAAAAAATTCAATCCGAAATGGAAGAAGTTAAACAAGAATTTGAAAAAGAAAGTCATTTACGTGTGCAAGAAGCTCAAGATGCTTTCCAGGAATGGTTACAATCTAAGACAGATCGTTTAGAACAACTACAAGCAAGTGTAGATTCTATATCTATGGAAGCCAAAAAGCACATTTCTAAAGCTTTCCCTGAACGTTTAGTTCAAAAGGATATTCGTGAATGGATTCAAAATGTGGATCGAAAAGTCACTTCGATGAAAGAAAGAAAACAACTCTGTTCACTTTCATGTTGTGTTAAAATTTACAATGAAAAAGATCAAATCTTAGTTTGTAAAGATGACTTTAAGTGTCCGGGCGGTGTAATGAGATTTGGAGAAGATTTTGAACAAAAAGCGAAATTATATGCCAACGAACAAGCCGGATTAAATCTTGCGTTTGCCCACCTATATGACACAAGACAATGGGAAGAAAATCGAACACACTATATTGAATTTATATATAAAACAAATGAATTTAAAGGAGAACCTAACGAAAAATATATTTGGGTCAATGAAGAAGCTTAAATGGCTTCTTTTTTGTTGACTTAATTTTGAAAAGATATATACTATAAATAAATGGTTCGTTCGCGAACGAACTAAATGGAGGCAATCTATGAATAAAAAACGATTTGTTCTATTTCGAACACTTTTTAAAGAAATGCACAAGCTGATGCCAAAACCAAGTGAAGATATGCGACTAGATAATATTTCACAATGGATGGTACTGGCCTATTTGATTGAAAATGATTCAAAAGATATAACACAAAAGGATATAGAAAATGCAATCCATCGTTCTAAAGCTACGGTATCTGGAATATTGGATACGTTAGAAAAAAGAAATTTGATTGTAAGAGAAACTTCAAAAAATGATAAAAGAAAGAATGTTATAAAGATTCGAGATGAGGTCATGGAAAAATGTAGGCCAATAAAGAAACAATTTTTTGAATCTGCTGAATCTTTGTTGATTAAAGATATACCAAATGATGATTTAGTGGTCTTTGATCGAGTTTTAGAACAGATGGTCGAAAACTTAAAGAAGGGGGAATAAAATGTTTAAATTATTTAAAAAATATCAATCCAAAGAATATTTTATGATGTTTCTTGTACTTGTTCTTGTTTGTGTACAAGTTTATTTTGATTTAAAATTGCCAGACTATATGTCTGAAATCACTAAACTTGTTGAAACAGAAGGCAGTGAAATGGCAGATATTCTAAAAAATGGAGTCTTTATGATTGGCTGTGCATTCGCAAGCTTATTAGCCTCTGTTTTTGTTGGATATCTTGCAAGTAATTTATCTGCAACTTTATCTTTAAGAGTTCGCAAGGATTTATTTGATAAAGTAGAACGATTAAACATGCAAGAACTTCATCAATTTTCAACAGGAAGTCTAATTACACGAACGACCAATGATATTACACAAATTCAAATGTTTGTAGCTATGGGCTTACAAATGATTATTAAAGCACCAATTACTGCTGTTTGGGCAATCACAAAAATTTTGGATAAATCATGGCAATGGTCAGCAGCAACAAGTGTAGCTGTATTGATTTTACTGATTACTGTCTTTTTGATTATGGTTTTTGTTCTTCCTAAATTTAAAGTTACACAAAAATTAACCGATAAAATAAATAAACTGACTCGAGAACATTTAATTGGTATACGTGTTGTACGTGCATTCAACGCCGAAGAATATCAGGAAAATAAATTTGAGCAAACAAATGCAGAATTAACAAATACGCAGCTCTTTACTCAAAAATGTTTAGCTTTGTTGTCACCAGTTATGTATATGGTGATGTATTTTTTAACATTATTCATTTATTTCATGGGAGCTTATTTGATTGAGGAAGCCATGATGGTTGATAAACTATCTTTATTTGGAGATATGATTGTTTTTTCAAGCTATGCAATGCAAGTGATTATGGCCTTCTTGATGCTAGCAATGATTTTTATGATTTGGCCTAGAGCACAGGTTTCAGCAGGACGAATCAATGAAGTTTTAGAAACAACGATTTCGATTCAAGAAGGAACATTCTGTGATGAAACAGAAGAAAAAGGTACAATTGAATTTAAAAATGTTTCTTTTCGTTATCCACAAGCTGAATCTGCGATTTTAAATCATTTGACTTTTAAAGTTGAACAAGGACAAACGGTAGCTTTTATTGGATCAACCGGTTCAGGAAAGAGTACTTTAATGAATTTAATACCAAGATTTTATGATGTGACTGAAGGCGAGATCCTTATTGATGGACACAATATTAAAGAATACACGCAAGAGGCCTTACAAGATAAAATTGGATATATTTCGCAAAAAGCCATTCTATTTGAAGGGGATATTTATTCAAATGTTGCGTATGGTAAGAAAAAAGAAGGAAATTATGATTTAGACCAGGTAAAAAAGGCTATTCAAATTGCACAATCTGAATCTTTTATCTTAGAAAAAGATGGTCAATATCATGCACAAGTAGCGCAAAGAGGAAGCAATTTCTCTGGAGGACAGAAACAGAGAATTTCTATTGCTCGTGCCATCGCAAAAAATCCAGAAATCATGATTTTTGACGATTCTTTTTCTGCTCTAGATTATCAAACGGATGCTAAGCTAAGAAAAGCACTTGAAGAGGAAATGAAAGATACAACTGTCTTAATTGTTGCAGCACGAATTGGAACCATCCTTCATGCAGATCAGATTCTTGTATTGGATGAAGGAGAATGTGTTGGAATAGGTACACATGCTGAATTGATGAAAACTTGTAAAGTTTATCAAGAAATTGCGTATTCTCAACTAACAAAGGAGGAATTAGAAAATGCCTAGACCTTCAAAATTTTCAAATGAAAAATCAAAAGATTTTAAAGGATCGATTGCTCGTTTATTTAAAGAATTAAAAAGGTTTCATGTTGGAATTTTAATTGCTCTTATTTTTGCGGTTGCCTCTAGTGTGCTTTCAATTTCTGCACCAAATCAATTGTCAAAATTAACCGATGAAATCACATCAGGACTTGTCGTGAATCAAAAAAACATGAAAAAAATCACGACGAAAGTGACGAATAGAATTCAACAAGAACAAATCCAATCTATTATGATGTCTGATGATTTGACAATAGAAGAAAAACAAGAATTGATGATTCAATTTCAGTCACTTGATTTAACGAATACAAAAGAAGCTTTAAAAATGTTTGACCAATTATCGGATCATGAAAAAGAAGTCTTCTTTCCCACATTTAAAATAGATGGAACAAAAATATCAAGTGAGGATCAAATTGAATATTTAAAGTTATTATCTTCAATGTCTAAAAAGACTTCTGCTCGTACTCTTTATAAAAAGATTGATCAAATGCCTAAATCTATCCAGTCAGTGATTAAACCACATATGGATTTGTCAGCCATTCAATCCATTGTGATTTTGCTAGCTATTTTGTATTTATCGAGTGCATTGTTATCATATTTCCAATCATTGATTATGACCTATATTTCAAATGGTTTTGCGAAAAATTTGCGAGGACGTGTATCGAAAAAAATCAATCGATTACCCTTATCTTATTTTGATCAAAACCAAACAGGAGATCTTTTATCACGTGTAACTAATGATATTGATACAATTGCTCAATCTATGAACCAATCCTTAGGTACATTAGTGTCTAATGTGACTTTATTTATTGGTACATTGATTATGATGTTTTTTACAAATTGGATTTTGGCTTTAACAGCTATTCTATCAAGTTTGATTGGATTTGTGTTTATGGCCTTTGTCATGAAAAGGTCGCAAAAGTATTTTCGAGATCGTCAATCGGCTCTAGGAAAATTAAATGGACACATAGAAGAAATTTATTCAGGCTTAC
The DNA here is from genome assembly GCA_963595075.1 of Waltera intestinalis. Classification (GTDB taxonomy): domain Bacteria; phylum Bacillota_I; class Bacilli_A; order Erysipelotrichales; family Erysipelotrichaceae; genus Holdemanella. Next base: position 7,718 of record CAVBGZ010000033.1, on the reverse strand, counting down.
TTGTGGTAAAAGCCTATAATGCCAAATCTCAATCGGATGAAAAATTTGATGTCTTAAATAAAGATGTGTATGAGGCCAATCGAAAAAGTCAATTTTTGTCAGGATTAATGATGCCTATGATGAATTTTATAGGAAACTTTGGATATGCAGCCGTCTGTATTGTTGGTGCCTTACTAACGATGGATGATGTGATTACTTTTGGCGTTATTGTTGCATTTATGACGTATGTGCGTTTATTTACATCCCCATTAGGACAGATTGCTCAAGCAATTACTTCGTTACAATCAACGGCTGCAGCAAGCGAAAGAGTTTTTGAACTATTTGATGAAAAAGAAATGGAACTTGAAGGCAAGAAAGAATTAGTGGTTGAAAATTTCAAGGGAAATATTGCTTTTGATCATATTCAATTTGGCTATTATCCAAATCAAACAATTATTCATGATTTTACAGCACAAGCTAAGCCGGGACAAAAAATTGCGATTGTAGGACCAACGGGTGCCGGAAAAACAACAATGGTCAATTTATTGATGAAATTTTATGAAATTCATAAAGGCGATATTTTAATTGATGGCACCTCTATTCATGACTTAACAAGAGAGAATATTCATGATTTATTTACTATGGTGTTGCAAGATACATGGCTATTTGAGGGAACGGTCCGTGAAAATATAGTTTACAATCATACTCTTGTCGGTGACGAAAGAATATGGAAAGTCTGTGATCGAATTGGTTTATCTCATTTTATTCGCTCTTTACCACAAGGATTAGATACAGTGTTAGATGATGAAAATTCGGTTTCTGTCGGTCAAAGACAATTGATTACGATTGCACGTGCTATGGTTAGTGAAAAGCCGTTCTTAATTTTAGATGAAGCTACATCGAACGTAGATACACGTACTGAAGAGCTTGTACAAAAGGCGATGGACGAATTAATGAGGGGAAAAACTTCGTTTATTATTGCCCACCGTTTATCAACGATACGTAATGCGGATTTGATTCTCGTTATGGATGAAGGAGATATTATTGAACAAGGGAATCATGATGCTTTAATGCAGAAAAATGGATTCTATGCCAACTTATATAATTCTCAATTTGTTTTGTAAGTTTCACTAGACAAGTGCGATTTTTATTGGTATATTTATAGGGCAGGTTTTTATGCTTGCTCTCTGCTTCGCAAGAAGCCAAAAAGTCCAAAGGGAGGTGTACACATGAAAAAATATGAAATTATGTACATTGTTAAGGCATCTTTAGATGATGCTCAATTCAAAACAGTTTCAGATCGTTTACATGCTACAATCACTGACAACGGTGGATCTATTGATAAAGTAGATGACTGGGGAGTGAAAGAATACGCTTATGAAATCGATCATGAAAAGAAGGGACATTATGTAGTAATTAACGTTACTGCTAATAATGAAGGAGTTTTCGAATTCCAACGTTTGTCTCGTATTAGTAACAATGTAGTTCGTATTATGGTTGTTAAAACTGAAGACGAAAAATAATCGAGGTTAAATAAATATGATTAATCGAGTGGTATTAGTAGGGCGTTTAACTCGTGATCCTGAATTGAGAAAAACGCAAAACGGAACAAGTGTATGTTCATTTACAATGGCTGTGAATCGACGTGTTCAAACACAAGGACAACCAGATGCCGATTTTATTAGCTGTGTAGCTTGGAATAAGTTGGCAGATTTGATGACTCAATATTTACATAAAGGTTCATTAATTGGTCTAGAAGGTCGTATTCAGACTCGTAACTATGATAATCAACAAGGACAAAGAGTTTATGTAACAGAAGTAGTTGCTGATAACATTCAGTTCTTAGAACCAAAGAATGCACAATCAAGCAATTATTCTCAACCTGTTGAAACTCAAAGCTTTGCTCAAAATACATATTCTGCGCCAGTACAAAATACATTTGATTCTACATTTGATGCAAATGATACACTGGATATTGCCAGTGATGATTTACCATTCTAATTAAAAGAAAGGAAGATGTAATTATGGCATTTAAAAAACAACGTATGGGTCGTAAAAAAGTTTGTTATTTCACAAAAAACAAAATTAAAGAAATCGACTATAAAGATGTTGAATTATTAAAACGTTTCATTAACGCTAATGGAAAAATTATTCCTAGACGTGTTACTGGAACTCGTGCAAAATATCAAAGAATGTTAGCAACAGCTATTAAACGTGCTCGTCAAATGGCTTTGTTACCATATGTAGTAGACTAATTAGACTTCATTTATTGAAGTCTTTTTTTATTTTTTATATAATGAGAACATGATTAATACAAAACAGATTACACAAGGTGCCATGGTCTGCGCTATATATGGTGCTTTATTATTTTTAAATCAACAAAGCGCTCTAATGATTGAAACGAGTGCATCCTGGATTTTTGCGTTTCCAATTCTGATTTATACAGCACTATCTGGCTTTAAAATTGGGTTGCTTGTAAGTTTTTGTATGGGCATTATGACCATGTTCTTTGGAGGCTTTACAACTTGGTTTTATAGCTGGACATCAATCCTTATCGGTTTTATTTATGGAATAGGCGTATTTAAAAAGAATAAAAACATGACTAACTTCATTTTTTGTTTTATTCTTTCTACACTAGCTAATTTGATGATTATTTTATTGTGGAGTGGAATTTTTGGAATTGATTTTTATGAAGATTTTAGCCTTATATCTGAATTTATTCCTTTTATCTCATTAAAAGTATTTACATATTTAATGATTGGGTGTCTAGGTCTGTTACAAGCCTTATGTATTCATCTGGTTTCTTTGATGATTTGTATGCGTATGCATATCGATATTGTTCCAATTCAACCACTGTATAAAATTGAAAGCCCAAGATGGGTTGGACTTGCTTCGGGCCTTATTTGGATTGGATTCTTTTTTGTTCAAAATGTGCTAAAATGTAGCGAGGGAATAAATGAGTTTGCGCAAATTCTATTTTTTGTAGATTGTGTTGCTTTACTTTATTTTGGGATTATTTATTTTATGAGTTTATGTGTGAAGCATCAAAAAAAGAAATGGGCTTTTTTAGCTGTTTTTTGTGCATTTGTTCCTGGTGTAAATTTTATTTGGATGTTTATGGGAGAGTTAGATTGCCTTTTGCAATTGAGAAATAGAGGTTAAAAGATATGAAGCAGTTTGAAAAATGGCGTTTATTATCTACAATTGGATCGGCCTTAGGTTTTTTACTTGTTTTATTCTTGATCTATAAAAAAGAGTTAGTATATGCTGGTTTGGCTATTATTATACTTGTTTTATTCATTTACACTTTTTTTGGTTTCTGGAAAGCACTAAAAGAACATGGAATGAAAACAGAAGTAGATATATCAAGAGTACTTGGAAGAGATGCTAAGGAAGCGTTAGATTTTGGTAATGTCGGTATTCTTACTTATAATGAAGAGTATTTTATTACATGGACATCTCCTTTCTTTAAAGAAAGAGACATCCATTTGGTGAATCAGAAATTAACAAGCTGGATTGAAAATATTCGTACTCTTTTTGATGATGATGTTGATATGGTAATTGGAAAATCCAATAATCGTATCTATGAAATCACACGTAAAAGAGATGCTCAAATATTGTATGTGAAAGATATTACTGATTATTATACGATGAAAAAACAATATTTAGATAATGAGATTGTAGTTGGACTGCTTCAATTGGATAATTATATTGAATATCAATCGTATGAGAATGAAGAAATCATGGCTCAAATCAATACACATTTAAGAGCTGCTTTAGTGACATGGGCAAAAGAAAATAAAATGTTTGTTCGAAGATTACGCTCGGACCGTTTTCTAGTTATTTTAAATAAAGAAATTTTAGGTGAGGTCAGAAGCAAAAACTTTACCATTCTACAATTGATCAAGGATGAAGCCAATAAATTGGATGTTTCCATTACTTTGAGTATGGCCTTTGCGTATGGCTCGAATGATTTTACAGTTCTTGATGATATGGTGAATGAATTAATCGAATTAGCTCAAAGCCGTGGAGGAGATCAGGCCGCAATTCGTGCAAGCGGTGGAACTGTTCAGTTTGTGGGTGGAAATTCAGAAACAAGTTCGACACGATCTAAAGTACGTGTAAGAATTATGGCTCAATCCATTCAAGAAGCCATTCAAGAATCTGACCAAATTTATATTGCTGGACATGTCATGAGTGATTTTGATTGTATGGGAGCCTGTATGGCTTTATCTAGTTGGGTGCAGGCACTAGGAAAAAAAGTGTATATTGTTTTAAAAGATGTGCCTCGAGATGAACAACTTCAAGAAATGATGAATTCTTTTGAAAGAGTCATTCATGAACGTCATCATTTCATTAGCCCAGAAGAAGCTATGGTACAAATGGACTTTGAAAAAGATTTATTGATTATGGCAGATCATGGAATTCCTGCGATATCGAGCGCAAAAGAATTTGTTGAAAAATGTAAAAGAATTCTTGTGATTGATCACCATAGACGTAGTGACGCTTTTGTGAAACGACCATTATTAACTTATGTAGAAAGTACGGCAAGTTCTGCTTGTGAATTGATTGTAGAGTTGTTACAAAATATTCCTAATCATATTCCTATTTATGAGATGGAAGCTACGATTATGTATTTAGGTATTTTAGTAGATACAAATCGGTTTAAAATGCATACAGATGCAAGAACGTTTGAAGCTGCTGCCGCTCTACAAAATTGGGGAGCTAATTCAAAACGTGCTGAAAAAGCCTTATGTGAAGATTATTTGCATTTTTCAATGAAGAATGCCTTCATTCAACAGGCAAAGCCATATTATGAACATTTTATGATTGCAGCTATTGAAGATGAATGTCTTGAAAAAACAATGATGGCCCAAGTATCAGAATCGTTATTATTGATTAAAGGATGTCAGGCTTCATTTACAATCGCTAAATTAAAAACGGATTCTAAAAAAGTAGGCGTGAGTGCGCGAAGTGATGGATCTTATAATGTACAAAAAATTATGGAAAGATTAAATGGTGGTGGGCATTTTAGTGCAGCTGCTGCTGAAAGAGAAAATATATCGGTTCAAGAATTTAAAGAATTGATATTGAAATGTATTGAGGAGGAAAATAAAGATGAAAGTAATCTTGCTTAAAGATATTCGAAAATTAGGAAAGAAAGATGATGTTGTTGAAGTAAGCGACGGATATGCACGTAATTTCTTGATTAAAAATAAATCAGCAATTGCTTATACTAAAGGTTCAGCTAAGGTGTTAGATCATCAAATGGAAGAAAGAGCGAAACAAGAAGCTCAATTAAAAAAAGAAGCTGAAGAACTTAAAGAAGAATTGAAGAGCGTTACTCTAGAATTTAGTTTAAGTGCCGGGAAAAATGGAGCTGTATTTGGTTCTGTTTCCAGCAAACAGATTGTGGAAGCTCTATCAAAAAAAGGATATAAAATTGATAAACGTAAATTACAAATGGATCAATCCATTTCAAGTTTGGGAACAACTCGAGTAAAAGTGGATTTATACCATGGACAAGTGATTGGTGAAATTGTTGTCCATGTAAGTGAAAAGGCTTAATATGTCACGCGAATTACCAAATGCGATATCCCTAGAACAATCTGTTCTAGGTTCTTTAATGGTTTATCCAAAAGTTATGCAGGATTGCCAGGAATTGGATTTGCATACGGACGAATTTTATTTACCAAGTCACCAACAAATTTATCAAGCTATATTAGATGTCAATGAAAAAGGACAACCTATTGATATGAATACTGTAATCACGCGTTTACAGGAAATGGATCAATTGGAATCTAGTCAAGGTGCCGATTATATTATTCGTTTAGCGGATAGTGCAATTTCAAGTGCGACATCAAAATCCTATATTGAAACGATAAAAAATAAAGCTCAATTAAGACAGTTGATTTATGTTGCAGATCATATTAGTGAGGAAAGTTATTCTTCAGATGATATTGATGAAGTTTTAGATGATGCAGAAAAATCAATTATGGATGTTACAAGACATCGTCGAGGAAGCGAATTTGAATCCAGTCAAGATATTGTAAATCGTGTAATTGATGAGTTAAAACAACTTAGAACGATGAAGGGTGTAACTGGAATTCAAACAGGATATACTTTACTTGATCGAATGACAAATGGATTTCAACGTGGAGATTTGATTATTCTTGCAGCACGTCCAGCTATGGGTAAGTCAGCTCTTGCCCTTAACTTTGCTAGTCAAGTTGCGAAAAGAAATGATGGAGCTGTCGCTATTTTTTCACTAGAAATGCCAAGTGATTCGATGATGAAACGTTTAATGAGTTCGGAATCACAAGTGTATTCTGATAAATTAAGAAGTGGAAAATTAACGGATGACGAAATGTCTCGATTATATGAGGCCGGCTCTCATTTGGGTGAAAGAAAAATATTTATCGACGATACAAGTAGTATTAAGGTGTCACAAATTTTTTCTAAATGCCGTAAATTAAAAAGTGAACATGGCTCTATCTCTTTGGTTGTGATTGACTACTTGCAGTTAATTACAGGCACAAGAGCCGACTCAAGACAACAAGAAGTATCTGATATTTCTCGTAACTTAAAGATTTTGGCTAAGGAGATGGAATGTCCTGTTATTGCCTTGTCTCAGCTTTCTCGTAAGGTTGAAGAAAGAACAGATCATGAACCGCAATTATCGGATTTACGTGAATCTGGGTCTATTGAGCAAGATGCCGATATCGTTATGTTTTTATATCGAAGTAACTATTATGATAAAGATAAAGAATCACAAGAAGAAACGGAAGTCGTTGATTTGTCTTTGGCAAAACATCGTAATGGTGGAATTGGAAAGATTCAATTGGCATTTGAAAAGAACATTTCAAGATTTACGAATCTAGAAGCTTCTGGAGATGATATCTATGCGAATTGATTTGTTGTGTAGTGGATCAAAAGGAAATAGTTGCTTGATTCGTCATAATGAGTCTTCCATTCTAATTGATTGTGGTTCTACAAAAAAATATTTGATGAATAGTTTTCAACAGGTGAATGCACGCGTAGATGATTTAAATGGTGTGCTCATTACCCATGCGCATACGGATCATGTTTCGCAATTAAAACATTTTAAGCAATTGGACGTCTATTCGTATTGTGAATTAAAGGATGCTTTAAATAAGAATGACATTGTTCCGGGTCAGAATTTTCAGATTCAGGATTTTAATATCCAAGTATTAGGTCTATCTCATGATGCACCAAATACAATTGGTTTTGTGATTGAGTGTGATGGAAAGAAACTGGTATATGTTACAGATACAGGATATGTTCCTAATCAGATTAAACCTTATATAGAAAATGCAGACTATTATATTTTTGAAAGTAATCACGACATCAATACTTTGCTTCATACAAATCGTCCCATGTTTTTAAAGCAAAGAATTTTATCGGATTCAGGACATTTAAATAATGAAGATTCGAGTTTAAATCTTGTTCATGTGATAAATGAGAATACAAAAAAAATCGTTTTAGCGCATCTTAGTGAAGAAGCAAATACGCCTGATTTAGCGTTGGATACTTTTCATGATGTGACCTTAAAAAAGGATATTCATCTAAATCATGTGGATATTTTGGCGGCAAAGCAGTATGAAATCACGACAATTTGTGAATAATGTTCAAAAATATACATGAGTTATAAATTTTAATATAGAATAGAAGTCGGAAAGTTTTCGGCTTCTTTTTGTTTGGAAAAAAGAAGCTGGCTT
>CAVBGZ010000032.1:0-21195 GCA_963595075.1 Waltera intestinalis | reverse complement strand
AACTATGATTATTTAAATAATAATCACATATTTGTTTTTCAAGCTCTTTATCTAAAATTATTTTTTTCATTTAAATCTCCTTAACAGACTTAATATTTATTTATTGTGAGTAATTCAAACGGTTAAGGCGTTGAAAACAGTTTCGAACCTGCTGTCCTCACATTTATAGTATACAATAATTTAAGATATAATATTAATTATTCTGGTAATTCCATTATAGCGCGATCGTACACGAAATTCGCAGTAATTTGACGTTTGCCGTCATTTTCTTTATCAAAATCGCCTTCATCAAGCTTAGTGATAAACATACCGTAGATTGTCCAGGTTCTAATTGGTTCATAATCTTGCGTATATTCGATTAAAGTGGCCGTTTTTTTATAATTTTTCATTCGACCACCTTTCAGTGTGTGTGGATCATACGCTAATCTCAATCACGACATTAAAACTGATTTAACATCGAGTCCGACAAAATCATCGACTGTAATAGATCCGCTTGAGTATTCAGGAGTAGTTGCGAAATTAATAGTATCATTTCCTCTCTTGAAAGACTCTGTTTTTACTTCATAGTGCGGAATTGGGCACTTTGTAACCGACAGCGTTAAAATTTGCTCCGCTTTCTCTTGATTCATCATATTATCAACAGCATCGCCGTCATCGATTCCACCAGAATAATTTGTTTTAAGTAAATTATCCAGTCCAGAGACCTTTAGTACAAAAAATCCTGATCTAGCTGCCTCGTAATCTTTTAATGCTGTTGCAATATGCTGCGCAGTCATGCCGGCGCTAATCGCTTCGTTTGTTGAAATTTTTGTTGACATACTTTTTTATCTCCTTATCTATTAATCAGACTCAGTGACGTCTACACTAACATCAGTAGTTCCGTTAACAGAATCTTCAAGATATACACCAATGTCAAAATCTTCTACCGGTTCAATAGGTACTATCTTAATTTTAACTTTTAATAGTGCTTTTTTGCTATCTGCTACATTTTCAAATTTGTAGTCTTTAATACCTCTGTCGCCCTTCATTGCCTCAAGCGTTGGTCTAATTTTTTCTTTGAAGTCGACTAGTAAGATCATGTCATTTGGATTAAACGCCAACTGCTTACAAGCAATATAAATGTCTTTCTTTAATGTAGTGCATAACTGTCTAATATTTAAGAAATGACTTGCGACCAAATCGTCACTAGTGAGCTTGTGGGCGGTTCTGGAACCTCACAGATAATAAGTATTTCCAACTGTTCTAAGTTTTGTAATAACATTGACCGATCTTCCACCGACATATGTAGTTTTATCAATATTCGTAACTTGTCATCCAGTGCGTGGTTCAAGTGATTGAACTGCAAGATCACCAAGAGGAAGTGTCGTTCCTACAACAGTAAGATCTGAGATACCACGTTGATATCCGGCGACCGCATATCACTCAGCATAATTATTTTCTTGTGCTTTAGCTGCGCAAGCAAGATAATAGAATGAGCCCGGTACGACAACGTTGTACGTAGATCCGTTACTGCTATCATCAGACTCAACCAAGTTATCAATCATATCTTTTGACACATTTATGATAGTTCTTGGTGCAAATATTCCTACATATTTTCCAACATCTTTACTACTTATACTAAAGATATCTTCATTGGTAGTCACTCATGATTTAATAGCAGTAATTGCCGTTGACTGTGTTTTACTTGCGGTATAGCTAACAAACGCAGTCGTATCTTCCTCATTAACGTCAATGAGAGCAGTGGCGTCTCCTCTTCCATACACTGCTGTATCTGTTAATTCATTATCAACATATTGTTTGCCAACAACCTGAATTATTTGTTTATATATACTAGGGTTATATCTTCCGCCTGTGCAGATATATCTAAAATCGTAAGTTGATTTATCCTTAAAGCATTCTCAGAAATCAGGCTTTGATAAAGACGCCTCTCCCGCTGATGGATCTATCTTTTTATATAAAACGGTATAGCCGAGCTTAATAAGCATATATGCCAACCTATTTCCTACACGAGTTTCTGTAGAGCTGGCATTATTTCCTTCGTCTCCAGTTTTAATATAATAAAGATCAACATTGCTTACATAATTTGATTTATCAGCATCATCTTCATTCTTACTGGCGGTCGGCGCGTCAAAATGATTTTCAAGCTCATTGTCTTCTATCGCTGTGTATTTGTAAAATACGCCTTCGACGTTTTCAACTAGAGTACCAACTTCAGTGCCGCCTGCGGCTCTTGTGTATAGCTTTCCAGTGGTAAGAAGAGTCTTTGCGTCCGCCATAGTTAATTTCCCGGCAGTATACTCTACTGCTGTTGGTCCTTTTGCCGCAACTGCCCCAAGACCAGCTGCTTCTTCATTCGTTAGCCCACCTATGTGTGTGTTAAAATCATCGGCCGAACTACACTCGTATACTCCGTTATCATCTGCTACTTTATTAAAGTCTGTTTCATTCTTTACATATCCAGGAATGACAACGGAAAAGTTAGAATAGGCACTCGTTACCGCTTTTGTATTATCTATTTCTCTAACAATTACTTTTGGCATCGATTTTCTCCTTTTGTAAAATTATATTCTTAATCTGCAATCAATCAAATAATTTAGCCGAAGTTTTATATTTTTGTTTATTATTCTTTAATAAAGCCAAAATCTAATTTATCCACTTCAATTAAATTTTTGTAGTCAGTCTTGTCGTATATTTCGAGCTCAGATGATGAACTTATATACTCGTTTTCATCGACTCATAATCTTCAATTTCGTCTATATGGAACATTAAATAAGAAAGCATCTTGCAATTCAATTTGAATTGATCACCTGGTAAACTGGCCGCTATATAAGTGTTCGGCTATATCACTAGTATCAGATATATTTTCAAGAACTCTTATATTTGCCGTATGCCTTAGTCATACATCATTATATGGGATATCAACAACAAGCTTAGGATTATTTATTAATTTAAATAGAAATTGTCTTAGATATTCGTCGCCTTCTTCATAATCTTTTGTATATATATCTAATTGATATTGAAGTTTAATAGGAATAATATTTAACTGTAGCGTACTCTCTTCTGTTTGAGAAATAGTCAGACCGTTAAATGATCTAAAATTTTTAATATTAGATTCGAGTTCGATATCATTTCCACGTGATAGTGCGATAAACGGCATAGTTATAGGAGAGTCGTTTGTGTCGTCTGCCTTGGTTTCAAATAATCTACGCGTTTCATCTGTTTTTAAGACTCTAAGCTTTGAATTATCTGGTACTCAGCTTTTTATCTTTGCCGCTAATATTTCGTCATAATAACGAATAGCCATACAAACGCCTCCTTTCTCATTAAATATTTATTTTAGTGCTGTGATTAGTATACCACTTCCATGACATTTCCCACTGCCGAAAGTAATCAATCTCGCCATTTTGTCGTGTTTTTTATCTAAAATCGTAATTGTACAGCTTTGTTCTTTGTAACTAAAGTTACAGTGCTGTAATATATCAAGTGCCGCTTGCTTTAACGTTACTTGATATTTATCATATACCTGTTGTTCAATTAGTCTATCGTCGGTATTTAGCTTATATTCTAATATTATGCGGCGAGCGGCGAGCTGCTTTCATGCTACCTCATTTTTTGTAACATTCTTAATAGTAATAAGCATACCGCGTCTATGCTCCATCATATATGCTTTTTACGGCTTTTGCGAAGTCTGAAACTCATTTTTTATTTATATTGCCATCAAGATTAAAATAGGTTAACATTTCGCGAGTATCGTCATCCGCCGTTACATTTAGCTGAGCATCAGTAATGCCGCAAGCGTCTTTAATTTCCTTCATTTCGTCTTTAGTCTTGAAAATGCCAGAAACATATGCTCTTATAAGCAGTATCCCAATTAGTCTGAGTAATATTTGATTTCCCTTTAGTTTATCTGCTTCTATGCCAAGATTAATGCTTAGTTCTTGTTTTACTGCTTCAATATTTTTATCCGGATTCTTTATTATTGCTCTACCGCGGAGATTGCTTTCTCCTATAAAATAATTAATTAAATTTTTTATTTCATCTACGGTACGTATTTCTCCAACATCATTAAACATTAATTTATAAGCAAAGGCATCACTTAGTTTTTCTCCTGCGTTTGGTATTGTTATGCCAGCATGGACACCTCCAGCTTTGCCTTCTGGATTTAGCGTAGTAATATCGATTTTTGCTATTAGTGCACTGTATTGCTCTAGAAGGTCTGATACTTGTCACGCATTTTTATTTAGTAGAGAAGTTTTATATAAGATTCCACAGCTAGTTAGTGACTTGGGTGCGTCAGTGGCTGTTGCTCGATAGTCGCGTGCGCTTATTCATTCGTTTGCGAACGCATTATGTATTGCCGCGTATTTTCCGTCGTCTAGAAGAGTGATTCTATTTAATTGTTTAAGTTTTTTTAAATATTCTAGACATGGATTTTCGGCTGTTGTACTTCCAAATTTTTCAACTTCATCTTTAAAGCCAACGCCGTTAAATAACTTAGCTACATTTTGCGGAATTTTATCTGTTTTATTTGGATAAATTTCTCTTATAGCTTGTCCTATACTGTCGGAATCGTTTAAAGTTCTGTCAATTTCTTTTCCTTGCTTTTCCGTTGTTTTTGCAGTGCTTATATAATTATTTAATTCTTCTATTGTATTATTTAATTCCGTTGATACAGTATCGAGAATCTGTTTTGCAGTATCAAGTTTCTGATCGTTTCCAGCTTTTGGCTCTATACTTAATATATTTTGATTTATTTGTTTAAATTGATCCACTACGTTTGACAGCGGCTCTTTTTTTAGCGCAGACATCTCTGGTTGAGTTAGTCTATTTACTGTACTTGTAATATCTTGATCCAATTTAGTTGCAATACTTTGTAACTCCTCAAATTCTGCCGCTATTTCAGCACACTTGGGCTCACTTTGTATTCTTTTTTGTACTTCTTGCTCAAAGTCCGTCACAGTAGTATCTTTTTTAACTTCTTTTAAGACAGAAGCTACTAGATCTTCATACTTATCATCGATTGCCTCGACTAGGTTTTTTATTTCATTTGTTAGCGCTTTAATTTTTATTTTTTGTCCGTCTAAATTTAGGTCAGCGTCACCATTATCTGCTTGGGCAGCATCACTGCCGTCTGCATTCTTATCGAGATCTAAATCAAGGTCTTCGGCTTCAAGCAATTTTGCTTCAATTAGCGATTTTTTATAATTAAAAATGATTTTACTTTGAGGAATTACTGACTCTTTTACTTGTTTTTTGTATTTAAAAACTATTGGCATAATTAGTCTTCTCCCTCATTGTCTTTTAATAAAGTGGTATTTTCTGTTTTAAAATCAGTAAATAAATTTTGTTCGTCTATATCTTCAAATTCTGGAGCGATTTCACACGCAATACTTGCGGGATAAATCATTGTGTTCTGCATTGATATTACGCGAAAAATTCTTCCCTTTGCGTTATCTAGACCTGATGGTACAATAAATAAGCATCCAACTTGTAGATTCTCTAAATCGTATGGAACATGAATAATAGAGGAATTTTCTTGCAATTCGGCAACTCATCCCATCTTTTTCATTGTTTTCTGGTCAGGGTGATCTTGGAATATACATCCAACTATTTTTTCTGGATAATAATCTGTCTTTAAATCACCGTGAGTGTCAAACCTTTTTCCAGGAAGAGGTGCTCTATATTTACAGTTGATGCCGTATTGCTTTATCATTTGCTTGAATCACATTCTATGTAATTTTATATCTTTATTTAGCAAATATCCATAGTCGTTAGCGTTATCTGACATTGCACCTCCTCCTTTCATTTAGTTTTATGTTATAATTTTACGTTTTCAGCAAGTCCTAGCTTTTTAAGACGAGTACACAGACCTTTTAGTGAACGCTCTGAGTTTCCAGCTTCTTTTCCCTTTGTCATGATCTCGTCGCACTGTAGTTTGTGTATTCCTTCAATAGGAGCGGTTAACTTCGTAGCATCTGCTTGCTGCGTTTGTTCACTTGCTTTTGGCGTATCCGTCACATTGTTAAGATCTGTTTCTTCTTTGCTGGTTGCGCCTATATCCTTCATTTTAATTTGTGCACGCATGTTTTTTATTATATTATCATAATTATTCTTAACGCATTTTGTTTTATAATATATATAGACACAAGTATCATTTGTTGGCTTTGCTGTTGAATTATGCTCTAGATTTATTAAATATATTACAGCCTTAGTGCCTTTTGCTTCGCCTAGCTTACTCAGCTCTTCTGCATATTGTTGTGCGTTAGTTAGATCCGCTGCACTTAGATCAAAGTCTTTCTTGTGCGTCTCGTCGAAAGTTCTATCAGCATTTCAACCAATTACTCTAAAGTGATCAAACTTTTTTTTTAGTTCTTGGTATACGTCTTCATTTTCTAGGTGCGCAGTATCATTTACAAAACGACCAGCACCAACTCCAATTTTTTTGGCGGCGTTTCCAATTGCTTTACCCAATCCGCGTAAGCCGCCCGCTTCATTCATTTGAGTCGTTCCATCTATTTTCAATACTCGACTTTCAGTGAGAGCACTACAAGTCGACATTTTAAATCCAGGTAGGGATTCACTTAACCAAACAGATTGGTATTTATTGGTGTTTGGAATACGACACGATTCGCCGATAATTGAAATGGTTTTTTCTTTGCCACTATTGAATTTTACTTTACCGGTCAAAGTAAGTTGTTTACCTTCGGTCATTGAACAGCCAGTCGTCTTAAAAGAATCAACATTGCGATAAATTTTTCTTAAATAAGAGGTAAATTGTTCATTAAAATTTTTATCATCAATTTCATCAAAGTCAAGATCGTCTTCAAATTGATCCAGTCTATCTTTAATTTCTTCTGGGTCGCACGTAAGAGCTTCTTCTACCGTATCGCTATCTTCTTCTGGTGTTTCTGCGGTCTCTCCGGCGTGTTCAATTTGTGAAAGAAGCTCGTCCATTGCCGCATCTACTTGATTTAAATCTTCGGTAATCTTTTTATATTCTTCTGGGCTAATGGCTTCGTCAGTAATACTGACATCTTCAGCTTCTTCAGATTCACCCGCATGTTTAATTTCATCGACAAGCGTATCGACGTCGCTGTTTGTTATATTAAGATCCTCATCAAGACCTTCGTTTCAAATTTTACTATTAATTAATTCTTTGAATTCAGCGTCACTTACATTATTTTTGTCTTCTGTTAGGTTTTCTTCTATTCCATCGTCTTCCAATGTGTCCGCAAATCTGTCCAGTCTTTGCTTTATTTCTGAAGCACTGAGTTTGTCTTCATTCAGAATGTCGCCAATGTCGCCATTGGTGCTAAGAGATTCTTCCTTTTTATTAGAATCTTCTTCCTCTTCTTCCTCATCGCTGTTAGTGTCTTCCGGTTCCACTAGATCTAGGTCGTCGAGATTTTCTTCTTCTGTGTCCTCAGAATTTTCCGCAGGTTCTTCAGTCTCAGCATTATCTTCGACTTGTTGCTCCGTCTCTGCTTCTGGTTGTTCTTCACCTGACATATCAGACGTTTGTTCTGGCTCTGCGGCAGCGACTTTGCCGATAATAGTGTATCCATCTTCATTTCCACAGTGCTGACATTTTTCACCTACATTACAAATAGAATCATCATCTTCTGACTTTTCAATATCTTCTGCATTTTTATAGAATAATGTCATACATTGCGGGCATTGTACAATAATCTTTCCTTCATAAGAAGGCAAAATTTCTTCTGGAGAATCCGCATCGAGATCGACAATTTTTTCAATTTTTGCTAACTTAGCCTTGGCGATTTCGTCATTCATATCATCTTTTGCCTTTGGAAGTTCATCCGGCACATCATAAAATTCTTCCATTAACGCGTCTGTTTTTGATCCTAATGTTGGTCTCTTAAACGCTTCCTTAAGGTCAATTTCGTTTCTCTTGCAACGACCCTCAGTCGTAACTGGAGTAGAAATTTCATCAAGTGCCTTAAAAGCAGCGGCTAAATCGAAATCTGTTATTTTATTTTTCATTTTAGTTTAATTCTCCTATTTTCTATTTATTTTAGTCTATTGGATATGCTAGATTTGCATTATTGCGTAATACTTCTCTTAATTCTTTTAGATCACTTATTCCTTCTTCGAGAAGTTTATCTCCATCTTGGGCTCATAGCGCATTTGATTGAGTGAATCGTGTTCTTATTCTTCCTAAATATATTTTTACATTATCAATGCTCATTCTAATAAGTATATCTATTCAGTAGTCACTTTTAATGTCTTCAATGCTATTTATTTTTGGAATATATTTTATTGTTATAAATTTAGGTCTTGATTGTTTTCCGATGTTGATATATAATTTATTATTATGTCGATCGTCTTCGAAGGATAAATCAGTAGACATTGTATTTTGAATTTGACACAACTGTGAGTATGCTGCATAATTCATTATATAATCGCTTAAACTGTAGGTAGACCCAACGTTAGAAAAAATCATCCATTGTTGTGCATACATCGGATCAGATAGTACAGAGCTATAAGAGTCGGAAGAAGATTCGCCGTATCCGTCTGTTCTATATATCTTAACAATAGAACTCACTTTTTCTTTTAAATCTAAATCTGACCCAGCGACGTCTATACAGTCGCTGAACGGAACAGTTATCATTGTAGTTTCATCTCAATAACGTTCAAGTTCACGCATAGATTTTTCTACTGCGCGCACAAGTGTCGCATCTTCTACCTCAAGCTCCAAAACGTCACCGGTCAGCTCCAGTTTAATTTCATCTATTACGTCTTCCATTTTCACTGGCGAGTGTCCTCCCTTTAACAATCAAATATTTATGCTGCTTATTTATTAATCAAAATAATTTAGCATTACTTATTCACCTTTTAGCCCAATATCACTAGTTTTTTTAAAATAAAAAACCTTAATTAAAAGGTTTTTACTTGTTTCATATAAACGTAGCCTGTCCGCAGTCATATATTTCAACAAAGCCGTGTTCAAGCATCAGCTGCGTATTTGATGCTTGCTTACCATAATTCGTCCCAAAGAGTCTATCAAATCCTTTGCTCCACAGAAATGCGTCTGTAATATGCGTTTTTGTTTTAGGGTTATATCAGTGCCGTGTGGGTTTTGCACTCTTTAGCTGACTAAATCCAAGATTTTTGTACAGATTTCCATCAAGCTTAGCCAGGTCGCAATATACTACAATACTAGTGGGCCGTATTTTGGCCTTAAACGCTTCTAATAACCTTTTACATCCTCCTAAGACATGATACTCTGGTTTTGCGCATACTCTAGATAATTCCCATTCGCACTGTTTATTATATCGTGGTCGACAGAAAGTCATAACTTCTACTAATTCATCATTATAGAATAGCCCAAAACGATTTGTGCTATTTGTATAATTTTGAGGGTGGTACTGACATAGAAATTCTTTAGCTACCTCAACTGTTAATTCTTTTATTACACACTCTTCTGCACATATTTCTCTTTTTAATATGAATTTATTTATTATCTTGTATTTATCATCTCAATCGAAAATATGTATACAAAAATAACCATTTGCTGCCGCTAAGTCTGATTTAGATTTGTGATAATTTGTTGCCTTTGGCTTATTATCTCTTATGCCTCATGTTGAATTGTGCGTTGCGAATGGATCAATCTCTATTAAATATTTATTGACTTTAAAATCGTAGCTATATGCACCAATTGGAAATTCCCTGGTATATGTAATATTATTATCTTTTAGCACAGTCTCAAACTCGAGATTAGCGACTGAGTTCTGTCCCTTTAAGCGCGCTTCTTGCCGTTGACAGGCTCAATCAACTCCGTATTTTTCTAGGCAAGTTTGTCTTGCTTTTTCTAGCGATTCCGCCGTTCTGGGATGTCCTTTTGTATGCCGTCCCTTATTTCAGGCTATCTGTGCTCCAATTAACCCTTTATTTCACGGAACTATTCCTACGCCTTTTCCTTTTCTAGCGCTACTAAGATGTTGTTTGTATATAAGTTTTTCTTCTTCCGACCTATTTTGCATTGTACGCGACACGTTCATTAGACGCTGCTCTTTTGTTTTCTTTATTTCGTAGCCTTTTAATCACCTGCACACTGTAGGTACACTCACTTCATAATAAGTCGCTATTTCTTTGACTGATTTATTTTCATTGATATATAAGTTTATTAAATCTTCTTTTTTTGGTAGTGTTTTCATGCGTAAATAATTTTTTCTTTATAATAAAATACAATATTTGTTAATAAAAAAAAGACTCCGAAAAATCGGAGTCTTTACTAATTTAATTAGTATTTATTAGGCAACAATTTTACCGGCAACCAAGAGATTTTCATTTAAGATACTCTTAGCATACCAAGTAGAGAATCCTTGGGCAAGTCCACCATCTGGTGTACCAAGGGTTTGAGTAGGAACGATAGCCATGTAAGGAGCATATACACCAGCGGAACTCATCATATCAGAACCGTTGAGACCGAAGAAGAATTCGCCGGAATCAAGATCTGGATCGACATAGACATCTAAGCCGTTTAAAGTACCAGCCTTGTATGGACCATTCTTCTTAGCAGAAACAGCCTTCCAACCGGAAACGAAGGACAAAACGTTGAGAACATCTCTCGCGCAGACCATGTAGTTAGCTTCGAATTTCTTTGTTCTGTTGTAAATGATGCCTTGGGCGATATCAACGATTTCAAGGAAGCCATTGTAGTGTTCAAACTTAGAAACACCGACAGGAAGTGTCTTGCTTCAAGTAAGCTTATCAGCTTCTTCTTCTGAAGTATTTTCCTTAGCGGCTGTATAGAGCATGTTGATGATGTCGCAATCAATTTCATAAGCTAATTCACCACAAGCTTGTTCAGCGATTTGCTTATCAAGGCTGAAGCCATAGTCTGTCTTGGCTTGGAAGACGGAGATTTGATCATACTTAACAGCAATACGTCTCGGTTCAGCGACAAGAGCCTTGTGTTCCATCTTTGGACCGATGGTAGGAATATCTTGGGCAGGAACATGTTCCATTTGGAATTCTTCGGAGAGATACGCAACCTTATCGCCCTTAGCGGCAGTATAGCCGTCAACCTTTCCATTGGCAACCGCATAGTATTCAACGGAGCCGTCAGCCTTAACGACCTTTACATCCTTACCATCCTTGAAGGCACCAGTGGCCATAGGAGTAAGAGTAAGAGCACCGTCATCTTCGGTGATAGTATCGATAATAACTTGAGAAGTGAAATTTCTTCTAGCATCGGACATCTTTCCCAATCCGAAAACTGAGTTGAAGACATCGCCCTTCTTGACATCGCCCTTATCAGTCTTGGAGACATAAGAGAGATACGCAACAGAACCAGAATAGCTGGTCATTGGGTGAACAATAACTAAATCATTAGCGATGAGGGTAGGAACAGCGAGATTTGTGAGATTTAAGCAGAACTTCTTCCAATCACCTAAATCGCGACGTTCGGTAGCGTCAGTATTTAAAGATTCTGTCAACCAACGATTAGTATTATCGAGCAAAACAGCTGTAGTTAATTCGGTATTAGCAGAGATCTTCTTACCGTCAAAATTCTTAGCAACATAGGCTTCGGCAACTTTTAATTGTCTTGAATAAGATTCAAGTAAACTTTGTTTTCTTTCCATTGTAATTTTTTCCTTTTTTTATTTTTGTTAGATTCTATCTTAATCCGGCAAGTTCTAACAGGTCATCATCGATGTCATATCCATTTTTAAGTGCGTTGACTGAATCTGCAGCGCTGGATTTTATTTCGATTTTTTTACTTGCAAACGGAAATGTTGGTTTAAAATTACCAACTGACTCAGTGAGTATACGATCACAAACGTTATCAATATCCGTGATTGTATAATTTTCATCTAGTCTCGTAATAATATCTGAAGGTCTAACACCTAACATCTTTGCTTTAGACTCAACATACTTATTTAAAACGGCCGTAAATTTTTTCTTATATTCTTTAGCCAGTTCTAAACTTTCATTTACTCTCTTGTTTGCGATATTTAGTGCATCAGATTTGTTAGTTAATTCTTTTTTGGTTTCATTAAGTTTTGCTGTAAGTTGTTCTACTTTATTTGCATTTTTGGCAATACTTTCATTTAATTCCGTTGAATAGCTAACGCTTTGTTTTAATTTTGCGATTTCTAAATCCTTATTTGATAGGCTTTCTTTTAAAGATTTTACATCGTTTTCGAACTTTTTAGCAGTAGCCGCAACTTCACTTGTCTTAAAAAAGGCATATTTATACTTATTAAGTTCTTCACTAAGTCTTTTTACCTCAGCATCGCTAACTGTCTTAGACTCTTTTAAGTTTTTGATCTCTTTTTCTAACAAGTCTTTTTGTTGAATTGCTTCTTTCAAACTTTCAATAATTTCATCGTCTCCGTTATCTTCGGCTGACTCTGAGTTATCTTCGTCTGTCCGTAGTTCTTCTTCATCAGAATTTGCGTCATCTATCTCTATATTAACCTCAGGATCTTCATCCTCAGGAAGTTCGACTCTGTCGTCTTCATCTTCGACACCGGTCTGATCTATCGTCATATTAATGATAACTTTACTATCTTCTTCGTTGAATTCAATACCCTCAACTTTATAGGTTGAATCTCCTAAAGTAACTGGGGATACTTCAATTTCATAGCTCTTATCATAATTAGAAAGCGCATCAATCATGTCATCAACAGTGCCAATTATTTTAGCAGATGTTTCAGATGATTCTTGAGATTCTTCTCTTTCAACTTCGTCTTTTTCATCACCATCTTCACTATCCTTGGCTATGGCTATTTCAGTGCTAGCTTCCTCTGCGCTGCTCACATCATCTTTTTCATTTGTAATTTCAGCAGCTTTGTCTTCTTTGGACTGATCATTAGCTGGTTCAACAGCATCGACTTCTTCAGCATCAGTTTTTTCAACTAAAATATCAATATTATCTCCGGCATCATAATCGATACCACCAGACATTTCCTTAGAGACGATCTTATCTTCGACTACTGGTTCTTCTATAGAAATATTTAATTTATCTAGTGCTTCTTTCATTATAGTTTTGTCTTTTTCACTTGCAATATCGAGAGATTCGGCAAGTGCCTTTTTCATATTATTAGCTTTTTGGTCTACTGATTCACAAACAGTCATTCTAGCTTTTTTTACTGCCGGTAGCTGAACAATATCTCACGTTTCTAGTACAAACGTGTCAGGATCAACTTCGTCATTTGACATAATGTCACCAGAACCTCTTGAGGAAATTCCAGGAGTAAATCCATAATCGCATAGTGTTTTTAATAAACGTCCGTTTGCAGTGTCAAGAATATCAACGTATGCGTATAAGTCTCCATTTATTATTTTAGGTAATTCTGGAATACACGCACAGACTTTTGTCATATCTGTTTCTTCGCGGTCTGTTGGATGTCCTAATTCTAAGAAGAGGCTCTTATTTGCTACTTTTTCTCTGAAGATTTCATCATTAAGAGCATTCTTCCAAAGTTCTTCATTGTACTTGCGTCCATTTCTTGTACTTTCTTTAGAAGTGGCGATTGGACCATATAATCTGCCTAAAATGTGCCTTGAACTTTTCTCTTCTTCGGATAAAGGTTGCATTTTTAGCGCCTCAAGAATTTTTTCAGTATCCATTATTTATTTCCTCCGTAATTAGTAATTTATTTTACCTTTGAGCCTGTTTAAATAATAATTCAATTAATTTAGCATTAAGCAATTTAATTTTTATTAATAAATCTAAATAAATTAAAAAAAGAGAGGCGTTTAGCCTCTCACATTTACTAACTCTCTTTTATCTGCCAAATACTCCATAACGCATAGATCTGCTTTTAATAGCTTAATCACACTTAAACATTCACTCATATCATCTTTTTCAAAGTAAGTATTTAGTGCTTTTGTTACTTCTTGTAATCTAGCTTCTTTTATAAATTTATCAGCATTTTCTAGCTTATTACTAAACAATAACGCCTGTGTTACAAAACAAGATAGTGTTATCCTTACTTCTGTTCAATCTGTTTGCTCCTTTACTATATTTATATATAAAGGCGATTTCTTTTTATTGTGATTTTGTCTTAGATGCTCATAGAAATTTGCAAGATCTATCCCTTTTATCTTTAGTATAAATTTAAGCGCATCTAGTGGTATATTCTTTTCGATTACTATTTGTTTTATGTATTTATTTGCTTGTGCATCGTCAATTCCGGCTAATATTGATAGACAATCACTTTTAGATATCATAAATTATTTCCTTTACACATTATCTGAGAAATCTTTGTTCTCATTCAACTCTTCTGGTGTAGGCAGAGTTGTCATCTCGGTTAAATCGCTCGACTCCTGCAAAATATCGGAATTGCTGCTGTCGACTATTGATTCGGGCATTGGTGCAAGATCTAAATCCGTAGAGTCTAACTCATCATTAGACTTACTATTGTTTTCTTTTTGATGTGAGGCGGCTTTATCTGAATTATCTGTTACTTCTGCCTGTTCTTGTTCTTGTTGTTTTGCTTTTTCTGCTTCAGCTTGAGTTTCCTTTATCTCTTCATCTATTATTTGCAAGACATCTGCGTCATAATTCAATGTTTTGACCGCCGTTTTTAATATTCTAAGTCTGCGCTCTTTATTTTCTATATCCGAGAACAAACTTAGATAATTACTAATTGCGGAAATTCTATTAGTTAAATTGTCGCGATAGTCCTTTTCTTCTTGAGAAAGAATTGGTTTCATTTTAATTGAAAACTGATTGAGGTACGATCTGCAGCCTTTATCCAACAAAAATAAGTTTATCATATCAGATATTGCTTGGATTAACGCGTTCTTAATTCGTCCTACACCCTTTGCATATACACTAGATGTAATAGTTAAAGAAGACCCTCCATTAAACCCAGCGCCATCGTCGCAGTATCCAAAGAATTGCTTTGGTATTCCGTAACTCGCATAAAATTTATTTACTCAGTTGTCTAAGTCTGCGAGATCTTTTACATTTACGTCACCACCGACAGAATCAACCGTAATCTGTCCTTGTCCATTGTGCGTTGCGTAGTAAATAAAGTTTTCTACGGCACCAGGGTTTGTATATTCAGTCATAGACCTGTCTTTGTTAATTGCTGTTTTTTGTTCGAATAATTCTTTGACACGTTTCAATGTCTGTTGCGCCTGCTCTTTTGACATGTCTCCGACTTCGACGGCTACTTTTCTAATAATACTAGATCTTGTGACTCTATTTAATAATATAGATGCCTCTAACAGCTGTTTTTCTCGTCATGTTTTATATGAATCATACAGCATTGATTTTCCACGACGTACCTCATAATGATATCCAGTTGCGGTAGTATCGGAATCATAATCCGTTGTAAATAGATCCACTGTTTCTGGAAATCTATTCACATTATCTTGTAAAAAAGCGTGAATATAGTCGTCTGCTTGGTAGATATTAATATCACCTGTCTTAAGTCTATAATTATATCCTGTTGTTATTCCAGACATACCAGTATATATATTAGTCGACTGTAGCATAGACGTGAGATTTGGGACCTCTACATAACCACTACTTACGCCATGATTGACCAACTCAAACATCGTGCTTGGGTCGGATATCATTTCTACGTGATAGCTATAGTGATCTGCTATACTGCGAACGGACAATTTTATACTTTCATCTAGCTTATTCTTATGAAAATCTTCATTCAAGACGTTTCTGGCGCTATAATTATTTTCAATAGATTTTTGATCAAAGATCGGATCTTTATAGTCAGATTCTCTAAATAACTTTAAATACAAATCACCATATTTAATTAGACTATATGCCCAACCAAAGATCTGCTTATCCACATTTACTACATTTAATAAGTAATTTACAAACTTACTTATTTTTGGATCATCTGATTCTGCTCAAACTATGTGACCATTGTCACTAGCCTCACAAGCATCTTCCGCAAAGGTACGCACTACAGACGACACCGCTGAATCTTGACACATTGTATCAATTAATTGATACACTTGGTCTCTATCATTTGAGATTGTCGTCAGTTTATTTAATTCGTTTGCATCGAGTCTATTGCTTATGCCTGCGTCAATTATATTAGTGGCTAGTGTATTATTTGTATCAATATCTAATTTTATACTTTTATCTAATATAGTCGGCTTTGCCTGACTTCCAA
Organism: Waltera intestinalis; assembly: GCA_963595075.1. Classification (GTDB taxonomy): domain Bacteria; phylum Bacillota_I; class Bacilli_A; order Erysipelotrichales; family Erysipelotrichaceae; genus Holdemanella. The sequence goes on along the minus strand of CAVBGZ010000032.1, from coordinate 5,074 downwards.
TTAGGGCGCTTTTATTTTTATTATTTTTACTGGCCATGATGTTCTCCTTAAATTAAAATTATACCGTCTGCAATATTTTGCAGCTGCTGTAATCTATCTTTTTCTTGCTGTGTGCGAGTATCTTCTATTTCAGTATATGTACGTATTAGATCTTTTGTATACGAGTCCAGTCATTCTGCTTTATCATTACTTGTTTCTTCTAAGTTTGCATCTAACGTTGCAGCAAGCGTTTCCCCGTAGTCATATGCGTATTCTTCTGCAAACTGGCTAGCGGCATAAAGCGCTCCACAAAAAGCATCTGCCTGATCCTTGCTTCCATATTTTCCACCTTCTGGGTGTTCAATTTTACCGGATGCTTCTTTTTCTAGGTTGACCAATTCTTCTGTTAATAAATCACATTTATCATATATTTCAACCCTACGATCATATATTGCTGATTTAAGATAGTAGTATGGTTCGCAGATATGTTCTGAATTTGTTCGATCTACTGATTGAATTTTTGTATTAAACCCAGCATAAGATAATTCCTGTAAAACCGCTGCACTTTGGAAAGTATCGGCGGAGATCATTTTTATTGAAAATCCTTGATCTCTCAGTCACTTAATAAAGTTTTGATTTTTAATAAATGAAATATTATGCCCCTTAGGCGCTTTAACAGAAACTGAGAATGCTAATTTGTATCTCAGCGTTAGTGAACTCTCCTGTCCAGGAATCGAGGGAGACTTTCCTGTTATTCATACACCAGCAATTCCTGTTTTATCGCCTTTTCCTTTTCCACCGGTTGACATATCTAGGTGAATAAATAGCGGTTTGGCTTTATCTTCTGGTTTTATTTTGGATAAGTCAAAGAAATTCGCATACTGTAAGTAATCGTCTAGTCCATCGCCAACTTCAATAATATCTTTTACAAATGGATTTTCATAGGATGCAGTCTTGGCCGCAACAATTCTTTCACCGGATATGAATTTTGCCGCAGAGGTACTCGCTTCTCCTGCAATATCCATGAGTGCTTGATCCATATTTGTCTCGAAGTCTCTTCTAAATATTGGAGGTATCTTTATCATCTTATAGCCTTTAATGCGATACGTTTGTACAACTTCGTCGGACACATTAATAGGTAATAACTCAGAAGCTAGCATTTTACCGCCGACCGCTACTCAGAACGCACCAGGATCCTCTGGAGTGCCCTTGTCATTTCTAACGACTCACTGCGGTTCGTCTATGATAAGCGTTTTAGCGTCTTCAGCTTTTCTTTTGATATAGTCTTCCAAGAAAGCCTGTTCTACATCTTTTGATGATGCTATAATATTTAATGTTGGTAAACGTGTTCCCTTACCGAAACGAGACACCATACGGGCGTCAATTTGCGCTACCATTTTCTTTAGCTTTTTCTTTTGTGCTTCAACATTTTTAGAATTGCCACCAGAAAAGTTTACTTCGTCGCTTATGTTCGCAAATAGAGCTCTACCAATAACGTGATTATTACTAGAACCAAAAATTAATTCAATATGCTTATCTGGCTGCCACGTTGGGGCTGTACGACTCGCGTTTAATGAACCGTGTGACATAAACCACTCAGATCCTTGGATTAATTGCTGAATTTTATCCCAAGCGACTCCTCGTGCAGTTTCAAGCGTGATATTAAGCGTAGAAAAAGTTATTTTATCCATAGGCATTAAACCATAATAACCATACGGATCTTTTAAACACAGCATTCTATATAATAAATACAATAGTGCAATAGAGGCAACGAGGGTGTTATGTGTTACTATGAAGTCATTAGTTAAATATAAGTGCTCTTTGCTGTCTATGTATATACACTGGCACTCTTGATCATCTACATATTCAATATTTGTTATATATCTAAAAGGTTCAAGCGCTCTTGCATTTAATCTATCTATTTTTCTAGATAATCTAAAAGGACAAATACTTTTTGGTAATTTTATACCAATAATATAACATAAGTGGCCAATTACCATTTTATTATACTTTTTATTAAAATAACGTGGCAATTTTTCGTGTACGTGGCATATTCCACCTAAAGATTGCACTAGATATATAAAGTCGTTTTTTAATTGCTCACTTGTCGTACAGAATTCAATTCTAGATCCATCTTTATTAATACTTCCGTCTGTATCCATTAGGCCTTGCAGCAAAGCTATTCTAACTTTGGTATCATTTTGCAGATATTCAAGAGGTATATGCTTAAAATATGCTTTAGTATTTAAATTATATTTCTTTATTTCTGCCGTATATACATTTGCTGTGGGAATGCTTGTTTTAGTTGCTGTGTCATAATAAGTATTATTATATTTTTTACATATACTATAGGAATATTTTTCTGCTATTTTGCGCACTTCCAGATCTAACGGCAGATTTGTCCGAACATTTTCTACTATTTCTGGATCAGCTGATGCAAATTGAATACGATCATTTGTTAAACTTCCGTCTCCAAGCAACACCCCTAATATATATGGATCAATTACAACTCTTTGTGATTTAAATTTAATAGGAGCAGCGACGGGTATTTTATAATTATTACAGTTATTAATATTTTTTCCTTTGCGTTTTAGGCCAGTTTTTAGTAATTCACGAGTTTCTTTTACTTCTATTTTATTTTTTTTATCTATATTGTAGACTGTTCACAAGTGTTCATCGCAGCAGAGAGTGGATGTTTTATCAGAAAATGTTACTTTACAAATTTTCTTTTTGCCTTGTGGAAATATACCAATTATACTATGCAATTCACCATCAACTCCAAAAACTTTATCCTGTAGGGTTAATTCTTTCATACTTTTGAATCCGCTCTCAGTGAGCACTAATGAATCTAACGGTTGTGCTTTACCAAGACCAATCGCCCCAGTTAAAATAAGAGTATTATAAGCAGTTGTTATATTATCTGGAAACAGCTTATTGAGTGTTTCTCTTCAGTACGGAAATAGAGTACATTTTCTTTCGTCAGTTACTTGATCATAGGCTCAAATTCCCTTTCCTAAGTATAAATCGTCATCTAGAAAAGTATCTATATCAACTGGAATTTCTGCAAAATCAGAGTACTTTAGATCATCCAGTAGATCTGAATTTCCATTTTCAGCCACCTGTTGTAGTATCTTTAGCGCCATTTCTTTTTCTTCTGGTGTTAAAGAATCTAGCGCCGATAGACTATTTTTATTTAATTCATTTGACATCATCAACTTGAAATTCTCCTTCTATAATATACGTTATTTATATTATTGTCTTTCTATCTTTAACTTTCCTTTTCCAACAGCAGGATTTTTATTGGAACCTTTTTGTATTTTTCCTCTATTTTTAGCCCAGTCGTTTATCTTATCAATAAGCTGTTTTTCTGTTTCTAATTTAACATCGTTTGATACTAAGTTCGCGTCTTTTATTTCATCAATGCTCATTCCATATAATTTTGGAAATATTATTTTATTGAAAGCTGTAGTTATATGCTCTTCTGCGTAGTGGATATAATTATGTATAACGCTTGCAACTTTCATTATTCAGTCACAGTTTGCCAGTACTAACAATATATGCTTACATCCTTGACCTTTCATTAGCTGCGTCATTCCTGTTTTTCCTGGGCCCGGATCGCTATCGGTTCCATCTACAGAATTACCATTTATAATAAGATTGTGCTTATATCTATATACAAAATCTGGACAACTACATTTTACTTTAACATCTGTAGTATTAAATATTCTAGTCAATGCTTGAAGCACTGTTTTAAATTCTAAAATATTATTATTGTTTTTTATATTTTTTGAAATTTCAGCGATAACTCCTTGCAGCCCAATAGTAACTTCATATGTGTTTGTTTCTCCTACAACGGGTATTACCACTTCAAGAATGTCTTGCTTAAAGAGCTTGTTCATATCAATTTTGTTGTAAGACCTTGTTTGCGCTGCTACTTTTGACAATCTCTTCCTTTCAAATCGATTTTTACCATAAGTTTTGTCTTTATATAAGTCAGCACCTCTTGATGTTGCTACGAGTTGATTTTTCGTTGCTTCTTGTATGCACTCTCTTTTTCTGAATGTGCTATCTTGCTTAATTAGCTCTTGTATATCACCATTTTCTATTGGATTTATATCAAGCTTAAATCCCATATAGTATAACGGTGCGTCTTCGTCATTCAGGCAATTAAAAAGATCATCTTCACGACTTCTATATCCAATAGAGTTGTATGTAAATTTGACGTCTAAATCTGAGTCTTCTAATGGTGTCCCAAATCTGCGACTGCCTGTAAAATCTATTCCTGTAATGTCGATATAGAAATCATTTTCATCTAGTCTATTTAATATTAATTTTTTAACTGCGGCAAGCGCGACATCATATGTGGTATGAAGGATACCTTCTATTTTTGTTTTTGACTTTTCTATAATTGAATCATCTAGCTCTTCATTAATTAATATTTGATTATTAAATTTGATTTCCATACCTGTAAACTCCTGAATAATTTAGCCGATGCTTAATATCATTGAATAAAAAAAGACTAAATTTATTAGTCTTTTTTTATTATCTCTGTAGTTGCTCAAGGCTAAGTTCTTTAGATCTTAGTCTATTTTTTAAATCTTTTAGCTGATCTAAATATCCGCGATTTCTAAATTCCTTAAAAATTAAATTACCAAGTCCGTATTCGCCCTCTTTTGCAATAGATTCTTTTCTTAAATCATAAAGTTTTTCTATAAATGTTGCGATTTTTTTAGAACCTAAATCAGTATTTGATATTAAGGTATCAAAAGCGACTTTTCATTTCTTAAATTCTTTATTAAAAGCTGATTTATCTATATCTGGAATGTCTTCTTGAACAGGTTTTTTTATCCATTCGTTATTTAAAACAGAATAAATGCCGTTTGATTTTACTCTATTTATGCGTTTTATTTGCTTTTCCATAATTTCTCCTAAATCTATTCGACTTCCACATACACTTCAACGGGAATACCGTAGAAATCAATGTTTAGATTTTTGTTAAATATACTTCTATATGAACTATATAGTAACGGGTATAAATCATCCGGACATTTTAGAGAAGAAGAATCTGCAATTAAGTGAACATCTAAATCACTAT
>CAVBGZ010000031.1:0-21317 GCA_963595075.1 Waltera intestinalis | reverse complement strand
AGCTCTTTTGATCATCTTCTTTGTTTTCCTTTCCAACTTGTTTCACATCATCTAATAATCTCTTTGTTCTTAAATACCCCATCAAAAACATCAATAAAATAACAACAACGATGATTATCATTTTATTCTTCTCCATCTGTTGCGATATCATGAATTTTCACAAAACGATGGCGCATTCCAGACTTTGAAACTTTCTTCTTTGTTTTTTCTTCTAATAACACACACAATTCATTTAAAGACGCTTCAGGATATTCTTTTCGTATTTCAATGACATCTTTCAGTTTTTGATCTAATGTATCATATCTGCCACTCTCTTCAATCTTTTTGATATCTTCTAATTGTTTTAATGCGGCAGACTGTGCTTTCATTTCATTTGCAACATCAATGTTATTTAAACGCTGAATATTGTTTGCGAGATCTCTTTCAATTCGAATATTTTCAAAATCAAATAATGCTTGATCTGCCTCAATAATTCTTAAAAAATCCGCAATTTTTTCTGCTGCTTTCATATAAACAATAAACTTATTTCTTCTTTCAATCACTTTTGCGTTTAAATAGAAACGATTCATCAAATCTCTTACAAAATATGCATGATCTTCATTGGCGGCTGTGATTTCTAAATGATAATCTGATTTTTCTGGAGGATTGATAGAACCAGATGCTAAGAAAGCACCTGCTAGATATGCTCTTGCGTTATTATCTGAAGCTACGATCTTCTGCAATGGTTTTTGTAATAAACCACGCGCACTATAGATACCTAGTTCTGTCAATATCACAGGTGCACCAGATAAAATACGCAAGCCATAAATACGATTTTTCTTCAAATTCATCTTTTTCTTAACGAATAATTCTATTTCACTATTATATCTTTCTTTGATCATACGATAAATCGTTCTAGCGACTGCCGCATTTTCAACAGATACGAGAATTGTCATGCCACGATTAGAAAACGACAACGAAGAAGTCATCTGCACTAAAGCAGATAACTCTGCCCTAGCATCGTTACCTTCCATAATTTTTTGTGAAACTTCTTTTTTTACGTCAGATGAAAATGACACACTATTCTCCTAATAACTTCTCAACTACTTTTTCTATTTTAGAAGGGTCATGACGAATCAAATGCCCATCAAAATATAACAATGATTCTTCTAATATCTTATATGGATGTTCTTTATCCTTGATTTTCACAACAGTACTACCTTGTGCAGCATAAGCTTTGATGCTTTCTTGTGGAATTGGATCATTCGCCACAACAACTTCATCTACTGGTGCTCCATGTCTTAGTAATGCATCTACATGATCTTCTACACTATAGTCATCTGTTTCTCCAGGTTGGCTCATAACATTGCAGAAATAAACTTTCTTTCCTTTTGCTCGCTTTAATGCAGAACAAATATCAGGAATAATAACATTTGGAAGGATACTTGTATAGACTGATCCAATTCCATAAATGATTAAATCAGCTTCTTCAATTGCTTGAATTGCTTCTTGTTCTGCACGAACATACGTTTCATAAAACACTTTACGGATTCTATTATTCACATCTGGAATATTTGCTTCTCCACGTACAATAACACCATCTTCCATTTGCGCATACAATGTAATCACTTGTGTTGTTGCCGGAATGATTTTTCCTTTTACATTCAAAATACTCTGTACTTTTTGTACTGCTTCCAAAAAGGAACCACAACTTTGTGTTAAAGCTGTTAAAATCAAATTCCCTAAATTGTGTCCTGCAATATCTTCTTCAGTACCATCAGGATCATCAAAACGATAATCCATCAAATCAGTCATCAAATCATCATTGGCACTCAAAGATATCATAACATTACGAATATCTCCCATCGCAGGAATATGGAATTTCTTACGCAATCTACCAGTTGATCCCCCATCATCTGCTACGGTTACGATTGCACTGATATCCAAGCCATCTATATTTTTAATCCCTCGACAAATTGTCGATTGACCATGTCCTCCCCCAATAACAACTACCTTCTTATTCTTCATCACGCACCCATTCCTTTTCTTCACGGTGTTGTTTATAACATCTATATTTTTTACTATAGTGATCAAACAACCAATTTGTTATCGCTACTGAACGGTGCTGTCCACCTGTACACCCAATTGCGACAGTAAAATGATTCTTTCCTTCATTTGCATATTGATCTAATGCATAATCCATGAAAGTTGTTAATTTTTCTAAGAACTCTTTTGTTTGTTCTTTTTCCATGACATAGTCATAAACACATTTATCATTTCCATTATATGGTCTTAATGAAATCTCCCAAAATGGATTTGGTAAGAAACGCACATCGATCATGAGGTCTGCATCCATTGGTACACCATATTTGTATCCAAATGATTCAAAAGATATTGAAAATGCTGGAACTTGTTCTTTGGAAAAATAAGATTCGATTCTCTTTTTAAATTCTTTCTCTGATAAAAATGATGTATCAATCATCACAAAAGAATGATTCATATTCTTTGAGAACATTTGTCTTTCAACCGCAATTGCTTCATCCAATGTGTTACAAGTATTACTCAACAATAATGGATGTGTTCTTCTTGTACTTTTATAACGGTGTAACAAAACAGAATCATTAGCATCTAAAAATAAAACTTGCACTTCAAAGTTTTGTCCTTTTAATAATCTCAAGAAATCTGCAAAATCTTGTGCTGATGTAGATAAGGCAATATAACTATATCTAGGATCAATACTTGTTTCTATCATATCCACTAACAAAGATACCAACTGTACTGGGAAATTATCAATGACGTGATATCCCATATCTTCTAAACATCTTGTCGCAACACTCTTACCAGCGCCACTCATTCCTGATACAAGTACAACTCTTTTATTCTTTTCCATTTGATGCGCCTCCAAAGTTCTTACCACTATTTTAAATCATTTAGCGATATCTTTCATCTTTTAAAAAAATCCTAGCAAATTTGCTAGGATTCAAAAGTTATATGAGATCATTGCTCCAATCATGTTTTTCATTCAAAATCGTCAATAATTCTGTAATATCATAAATAGTAGCGTTAGGTTTTTCTGCTTTGATTTTTTCTTCTTTTTCTTGATTTGTAATAAACGCAATCGTATAGACACCCGCATTTTTTCCAGACTGTACATCAGAAACGTTGTCTCCAATATACACAACACTATCATGACCTGTATTTAACATTTCACAAGTTTCAATAATACCATCAGGTCTAGGTTTTGCGTGACGATATCTTTCTGTTCCAACAATCAAATCAAAGTAATCTTCTATCTCTAAATCTTCCACCCAAGTCTCACAACTTTCAGACAATCTTGAAGTAACAATTGCGGTAACGTAGCCTTGTTTCTTCAATTCTTTTAACACATCCACAACATGTGGTAATGTTGAAACCAAATGTCTTCCTGGTAGTGACTTTTGGAATTCTGTATAGTCTTTCATCAATAGATCCGTATCTTGATCAGGGAATAGTTTTTTCAGCTCGTCTCTTAGAGGAGGGCCAAATACTTCTTGTTGAATTTCTTTTGTGAATGCACTGATATCTCCATATTTTTGAAAAAGATAGGCAAAACATCCAATGATCATTTGTTCACTATCCATAATCGTTCCATCAAAGTCAAACAAAACGACTGGTTTCCTTTTATCAAAGAAGCGAGAATATGTCCAAATCAAAACACCAATCACTTCCGCAACAATACATAAGAGGATATTGTTTACCGCAAGAGGATCCCAATGGAATACCATCGCTGCTAAACGATCAAAACCCGTTAACATTAACATCACAGAAAACGCATCACCTCTTTTACGATTTGGAGAATATGTTCTCATAACATAATAAATAATCAAAAATTCAATGATATTTATCGCAACGCAATACCATACTGTTGATAACTCTAGTGCTCTGCCAAAACGTGCAATAATCAAAGTAATCAACATTGCGGTAGAAATAATATCCATCGTTCTGCGAAATGATAAATGATGCTTTTTACCATATTTCAGCACGACAGCACCAATACAGAATAAAGAACCTAAAATATCAATTCCACCATCTCCGATTGCGAATACATACCACGCATACATCGAATAGTTTTTAAAATTTTCTAATACCCAAAAAAATCTACCACCAATGATTGCACTAATTAATATAAGAACTAATAGATCATCAGAAACTGCTTGTTTATAGCCATGTAGTTTCATAACTTGTGATAAATACAAGTAACCCAATATACATCCCAAAACCAAAGTTACAGCGTACCACTTAATTGTAATTCCCCCTACTGCTACAATTGTGGCTAAATCAGGGAACCAAATCATGCTTTACCATTCCTTTCGTTAGCTTTGTGCATAAAATCATTAAATCTTTCTCGCACTTCATCTGCGCTATTAAATCCTGCTTCACTCAATCTGAAGTTTGAAACTGCTGATTCAATCAACGCTGCAGTATTTCTACCAGCAGACACAGGTAAAATAATTGTTGGTACAAGAACATTTAAGATTCTTGTATAACGCATTGTTTCATCCCCAAGCCTGTTGTAATCTGCTTCTGCTTCAAATGGTACAAGTTTAATAACGAGATCCACATTTTCTGAATCTGAAATAGCCATTGCACCAAACATCTTCTCAACATCAATAATACCAATGCCTCGAATCTCAAGAAGACCTTTAATAATTTCAGGCGCATGTCCAAAAATGTGATTGTGAATATGCATAACATCCACTCTATCATCTGAAATCAATACATTGCCTTGTCGAATTAATTCTAGTGCAGTTTCACTTTTACCCATTCCAGATTCGCCAGTCAGCAATACACCAACCCCTCGAATACTCATCAATGTTCCACTCATTGTATCTTCTGGAGCGAGTTTTTCATCTAAATACGTAATAATATCTGCCATCAAACGATATGTTTCCATATTCGTTCTTAAAACAGGGAAATTTGTTTCCTCTGCTATTTCTTTTAAGATAGGAGGAAGTTCATTGTTTTTTGAAATAATCAATGCAGGTGTTAAACCATCTGTAATCAAAGGAAAACGTGTTCTTTGATCAGCTTCTGACATTGTATGAATAAATTCCGATTCTTTGTTTCCTAGAATCACAATTCTGCGTGGCTCTGCCATTTTATAGAAACCACACAATTCAAATCCCGGACGATTAACGTCTGGTACGACCGTCCAACGATCGAGTGATTTTTCATCACCTGTCAATCTTTCAAACTTAAAAAAATCTACTAATTCACGAATTGTAACTTTTTTTTCGTACATATTTTCGGCCATATCAAAAACCTCCGATTGCGTACATTATAACATATAAAAAAAGTAGAGAAAAATCACTTCTCTACTTGATGTTCCTTCGTCCATTCCAATGCCTTTTTCAAATATTGGCCTGTCCAAGATTGTTCTACTTTAGCGATTTGTTCTGGTGTTCCCGTTGCGACAACTGTTCCACCACCATCCCCACCTTCCGGTCCTAAATCAATGATCCAATCTGCACATTTGATGACATCTAAGTTATGTTCTATGACTACTACAGAATCTCCATTGTCAACGATTCTTTGTAAAACAGAAATCAATCTCTTTACGTCATCCGTATGCAATCCTGTTGTTGGTTCATCTAAAATATAGACTGTTTTACCTGTTGCAGGTTTTTGTAATTCACTTGCTAGTTTAACACGTTGTGCTTCACCACCAGATAGTGTTGTAGAAGATTGTCCAAGTTTCATATAACCTAAACCAACATCATATAATGTTTGTAATTTCTTTTTGATCTTTGGATGATTCGCAAAGAATAACAACGCTTCCTCTACAGACATCTCTAATACATCAAAAATACTCTTTCCTTTATACGTACATTGTAATGTTTCTTCATTGTATCTTTGTCCATGACACACTTCACAAGGCACATAAACATCTGGCAAGAAATTCATACGAATAACTTTTACACCATCACCTTGACACGCTTCACATCTTCCACCTTTAGTATTAAATGAGAATCTACCTTTATCATAGCCTCTCATTCTTGCCTCTGGTGTTTTTGCGAACACATCACGAATATCATCAAATACACCTGTATAAGTTGCAGGATTACTTCTTGGTGTTCTACCAATTGGTTGTTGATCGATTTGAACAAGTTTATCAATATTTTCTAATCCTTTGATAGATTTGTATTTTCCTGGTTTGATTTTTTGGCGTCCAAGATTTAAAAGCACCGCTTTCATAAATACATCATTTACCAATGTAGATTTACCAGATCCACTGACGCCTGTCACAACAACAAGCTTACCTAATGGAATCTTCACATTGATTTTCTTGAGATTATGCTCTTCTACACCTTTTAATTCAATGGAACATCCATTTCCTTTTCTTCTTTTTTGAGGAACAGGAATCAATTTCTTACCAGATAGATATTGTCCTGTGATTGATTGTTCTACCTGCATAACTTGTTGTGGTGTACCAGATGCCATAACTTGTCCACCATGCACACCTGCACCAGGTCCAATGTCAACGATCCAATCTGCTTCTAACATTGTTTCTTCATCATGTTCTACAACAATCAAAGAGTTACCTAGATCTCTCATCTTTTTCATCGTTTGAATCAATTTAGAATTATCTCTTTGATGCAAACCAATACTTGGTTCATCCATAACATACAAAACACCAGATAATTGAGAACCAATTTGTGTTGCCAAACGAATACGTTGAGATTCTCCACCAGATAATGTTCCAGCCAATCGATCTAATGTTAGATAATTCAACCCAACATCACTCAAAAACTTTAATCTTGAACCAATTTCTTTCAAAACCATTTCCGCAATCTTTGTTTTTTCTGTATCTAGTTTTAATTGTTGCATCCATGCATTTGCTTCAAGAACTGACATCTCTGTAAACTGCGCAATGTTTTTATCACCAACTCGCACACTTAAAGCTTGTTCATTCAATCGTCTTCCACCACATTTAGGACAAGGACTTTCTATCATATAAGAGTGATACCATTCTTTATGCCAAGAAGATGTTGTTTCCACATATCTTCTTTCAATCATGTCCTTTACACCTTCAATATAATCATTCTTATCATAGCGATTTCCACCAGAAGAAATAATTGTATATTTAATTGGTTTATCAGAACCATGAAGAATAATATCTAATTGTTTTTTCGTGAAAGTTGAAATTGGTTTATCTAAATCAATTTTATAAGCTCTACATAAAACTGTGAATGTTTGCCACTCAATATTATCTGTATCCACAATATTCTTATAATAACGAATACCACCTTGACGAATCGATAAAGAATCATCTGGTATCAAGTTAGATACATCCACTTCCTCTGTAATACCTAGCCCATGACAAACATCACAAGCACCAAGTGGTGCATTAAACGAAAATAATCTTGGTTCTAGATTTCCTACAGAGAATCCACAAATCGGACAACTATAATTTTCAGAGAACAGTTTTTCTTCATCTCCATTTAAAACCAAAACTTTTCCTTCTCCTAATTTCAAAGCAGTTTCAATAGAATCATGAATTCTACTTCTAGAATCTTCATTTTTCACAATACGATCAATCACAACATCTAAATCATGTCTTTGATTCTTTTCAAGTTCAATATCATCTTCTAATAGTTTGATTTCACCATCTACACGAACACGAATATAACCTTCTTTTAATAGTTTCGTAAAAGAATCTTTAAATGTTCCTTTTTTGTTTCTTACAATTGGCGCAAGAATCGTTAAACGAGATCGATCTTCAAATCCCATGACTGTATCAACCATTTCTGTAATAGTTTGTCCCGTAATTGGAATATTATGATTCGGACAATATGGTGTTCCACATCTAGCATATAACAATCTTAAATAATCATAGATTTCAGTCACTGTACCAACAGTAGAACGAGGATTATTTGAGGTTGTTTTTTGGTCAATAGAAATCGCTGGAGATAGACCTTCAATGGATTCTACATCTGGTTTTTCAACACCACCTAAAAACTGTCTTGCGTAAGCAGATAAAGATTCCACATATCTTCTTTGTCCTTCCGCATAGATCGTATCAAAGGCTAGAGAAGTCTTACCACTACCAGATAAACCTGTCATAACAACTAAAGAGTTCTTTGGTATTTCCAAGGAAATATTTTTTAAATTATTTTCGCGTGCACCACGAATGATTAATTTATTGTTTTCCATTCTTCTTTTCCTCTTCACACAAATCATTCAACATCACCCATGCATCTCTAGGTGACATATCATCAATATCAATAGACTGCAACATCTCATGAATCGCATCAGCTTGTTTATCTTCTTTTTTCATTTCAACAAGTTGAAAGTTTTGTTGGACGATACGTTTTTTACTTTCGAGCTCTTTTTGAAGTTCCTTTGCTCGTGATAAAACACTTTCTGGTAACCCAGCTAGTCTAGCAACGTTAATACCATAAGATTGTCCTGCTGGTCCTTCTTTTATCTTATATAAGAAAGTTACTTCATCATTATCCTCTTTCACAACCACATGTACATTTCTAACACATGGAACATTATCTGTTAACATCGTTAGTTCATGATAGTGTGTAGAAAACATTGTTTTCGCATGCAAGCATGTTGCGATATATTCAATCATGCTTTGGGCTAAAGCCATACCATCATAAGTCGATGTGCCTCTACCGATTTCATCAAACAAGATCAAAGATTTATCCGTTGCTTCTTGTAATGCACGATTTGCCTCTGTCATTTCAACCATAAAAGTAGATTGGCCACTTAAAATATCATCGCTCGCACCAATACGTGTAAAGATCTTATCAAACACCGGCATTGAACAAGACTTACATGGAACAAAGCATCCAATTTGAGCCATCACAATAATCAATGCAGTTTGGCGCATGTACGTTGATTTACCACCCATGTTTGGTCCAGTAATTAATAGAATACTATTGTCATGATCCATCTTTACATCATTTGCGACATATCTAGGATTCTTCATCATTTCATCCAAGATTGGATGTTTTCCCCCTTGAATATCTAAAGTATCTTCTGTGAAAGTTGGTTTGACATAATGATATTTACTAGACACTTCTGCGAGTGCACAATAACAATCAATTTCCGCAAGAACTTTTGCCAACTTTTGTAATTGCGGTAAATACTTTTTGATTTCTTCTAACAATTGATTAAACAATTCTTTCTCAATGCGAATTGCATTTTCTTCCGCATGAAGAATCATATCTTCTTTTTCTTTCAGTTCTGGAGAAATAAATCTTTCATTATTCGTTAATGTTTGTTTGCGAATATAGCCCCATTCTGGTTTTACTTCTCTTGCGGCTGCTTTAGATATTTCAATAAAATAACCAATAACTTTATTGTAACCAACCTTTAATGTTTTAATACCAGTTCTTTCTTTTTCTTGTGCTTCTAAAGTAGAAATAAAATCTTTTCCGCCTCGTTGAATAGAACGTGCTTCATCTAGTTCTGCATTATAACCATCCACAAAGATCCCGCCATCATTGAGTGTTACTGGAGGATTCTCAACAAATGCATTTTTTAATTGATCATATAATTTTGTAAGTGGATCAACATTCTGATATTCCTTGAATTCTTCACAATTGATCTTCTCTAAGATATTTGGAACTTCACCTAGTGTTCTGGATAGTCTTAACGTATCTACTGCATTAGCAGTGTTCAATGCACATCGAGCAATCAATCGTTGTAAATCATAGATGTTATACAAAGAATCACGAATCGATGCTCTAGACATGAAATTCTTCATCAACCATTCTGTCTTTGCGTATCTTTTTTCAATGAGTTCTTGATCAATCAGTGGTTTTTCAATCCACTTTCTTAATTGTCTAGAACCCATCGCACTTCTACAAACATCCAAGAATGACCACAATGTGATAGCTTTCCCGTTTTCATGTAATGGTTTTGTGAGTTCGAGATTCATTCTTGTGGAATAATCCATATACAACGATGCACTTTCCGTTTCAACAGTACATGGTTGTAAATGAGATAAGATATGTTTTTGTGTTTCTTCTAAATAATGCAACATCAAACCATATGATTTTCTATCATAATCTTTTGTGATATTTTCACAGAGTGGAGCATATTGTTCTCCAATAGAATCATCTTCACAATAAGAAATTGTCACTTGCATATTTCTTAACTGTTTAATGATCTTCTCTCTAAAATCCTTATGAACAACAATTTCTCTCGCATTATTCTTTAATATTAATTGTAATAAAACAGAATCCTTATGTTCACAATTCTCAACATAATTCTCTCCTGTAGATACTTCTACAAAAGCAATTGAATAACCATAAGAATAATCTGTAATTGCAGCCAAATAAACAGATGACTTTTCATCTGTAATTTCATCCATCACTGTACCAGGTGTAATAACACGAATGACATCCCTTTGTACAATTCCTTTCGCTTCTTTTGGATCTTGTACTTGTTCAACGATTGCAATCTTATAGCCTCTGATTACTAATCTTTGAATATAAGAAGATACCGCATGATGAGGAACACCACACATTGGAATTCGCTCTTCTACACCAGCATTTTTTCCTGTTAATACTAAATCTAATTCTTTTGATGCAATCTTCGCATCATCAAAAAACATCTCATAGAAATCACCTATTCGATAGAATACTAATGTATCAGGATAGTTCTCTTTCACTTTGAGATATTGTTGCATCATTGGTGAATATGTTTTTTCTTTTGTCATAATGGCATTATTATAACACTTTCATTTTTTATAGAGTTGAAAAAAGGCTCCACACGGAGCCTCATTCATCAATTAAGCATTTCTCTTCTTAAAGAAGAATAATAATCCAACTGCAAGTACAGAAATTACTGCTACACCACCATATAATGTAGCGTTCATACCATCTGCGGTAGCAGGTGTCTTAGATGCCTTTGGTGTATCTGTATACATTACAGCGTATGTTGAGAACTTATCTGTTTCAAATGTGATTGTCTTACTATCAGCATCAAATGTTGCTGGTAATACATCTACTACACCATTATGAATTCTTACGACTTGATATGTTCTATCAACTGTATTCTTTGTATTGATGAGACTATCATCTAATGCAACTGTAAACTTAACAGGTGTTCCTGTTTCACTTACTGTTACATCTTCACCAACAACAATACCTTCTTTAGTCTTGATAGAAACTTTAACACCAAGATCTAAGTACATCGCAACTTTATTAGTAGAATTCAATTGTGCTTCAACTAATTTCTTATCTGCATCAGAAGGTGTTGTTGTGCTAACAGACACTTTTACTTCTGCACTACCACCTGCAGTTAAAGTTTCTTGTTGTTCTTTAGAATAAGATGCTTTTGTGTTTTCTACAATCTTATCAGCATCTGATTGTACTGTTGTGGAAGGTGTTCCTTCTGCAACATCTGGAGTAACATTTGTTTGTTCTTTCCATGGAATAGTTACTAATGCATCCAAGCCTGCACCATCAACTTCAATTGCATAGTAATATACTTTACCTACATCAGATCCATCATATTCTATAGAATAAGTAGCGTCATTTTCAGTTAAGCCAACCTCAGCAATTGCTTCTTTCATGAATTGATTCATTTCTGGTAATGGATCATCACTGTCAGATGAAACATATAGTGACTTACATTTCTCTAAAAATATTTTTTCGATTTTTGCAGGTGCATTATAGTAATCTTCTTCATGTACATGGAATGTAACTTTCTTTCCAGAACCAACGTCTAATGTAACAACGCCTTCTTTTACTGGTGTAATAAATGCATCCACACCATATAACGATTGATTTGGATCGTCTGTAAGATCTGAACCAGCCGGTCCCTTATCAACTGATAAAATATCACAACTTAATTTATCTGGATATTCATTGATTAAATCATCTAATTTTAAATTTGATTCACCTTGTAATAACCAACTAAATGTATATTTTTTTCCAACTTCTATATAATAATCACTTAAGTTGCTAGAAGATGTCTCATCACTTCTTATAATTTTATATTCTTTTAATTCTAAATCTTGTACACCTTCCGCATACACAGGACTTACTAACCCAAATACACAGAATAGTGAAAGAACCAATGTTAAAAACTTAGTAATTGTTTTCATTATTAACCCCTCCATACTTTGTTTTCAACATTCATTTTAGATATATATATATATGTCAATAAAGATTTTGGCTTATTTATCATGAAATACGAGAAAGTTATGAAAAGATTTTGTAAATGAATCGTTGTTTGATGAATGGCTTTTCATAGAAAAAGAACCAACCGAAGCTGATTCTTTAGTCATTTCTCTTTTCTTTTTCAATGCCTTTTCTTACGATTGTACTTGTTGAGCCAAGATAAATATCATAACCTGTGTTTGTTTCTACAACTTTACTTGCTCCTAATTTCTTCAATCTAGAAATATCGATTTTATCTGTATCATAGATTGCTACAGACAAGCAGAAGCAATCCGATTCCATTGCTTTGATATTTTCTAAATTACCTAATGCTTTTAATACACCTTTGATCAATCGTTCTTTATCACCTGTTCTGAACAAATCAATTGCGACACTTTCAAAATAGAATCTTGTCATAAAGAAATATAACAACATCATGACTGCACCAATGATCATTAAGAATAATATTGTTGTTTGAAATTGTTTGTTTGAAACATAAGTAATGAGTTCTGGTAATGTACCAGGTAAAGCTGTCATTGTTGAAACTTCAGTAGAGTTAAAACCAAGATATAGATGCAACCCTTGTAAGATCCCATATAGTAATCCTGTACAAGCTAAATGTGTGACATATAAAAGTGGTGCTAAAAACAATAACAATAATTCCATTGGTAATAGCGTTCCAGAAAGGAATGATGTTAAAGTTGCGACGATACAAACCATTCTCATCTTTGGTTTTTTTAATGGATTTGTTTCTAAAGAATACATGCCCCATATCATTCCTGGAATCGCAAATAGATTCAAAATATAATATGGTGTAATAAATCTACCAACTTGGCCACTTACACTTCCAGAAGCAATTTGTGCAGCCCATACAGATACATCACCAGTTGCCACTGCACCTGTCATACCAATCCAACTTCCTCCATTGCTGTTGAACCAGAAAGGAGAACGAATCCATGTTCCTAAGTTTAATGTAGAACAGAAAGCTTCTAAGATTCCATATAACGTTAAGTTGACTGGATTTGTTGTATCAACTGATATAAATGAAACAAGTTTATCCACTGCAGCCATTACAAATGGCCAACCAATTGAGAATACAATTCCCATCACAATGGAATAAAACATAACATTGATCAAACAAGATGCTTCTTTGGATATAAATGAAAACAATCCATATTCACTTTTCTTTTTTGTTTGATGATAGGCAAATAAAACACCTAATGCGATAACACCAATTCCTAATAAACCTGTTTGTAGTGGATATTTTGTTGTTCCTGCATAAGTAGATATTGTTGATTTGGATAAGCTTAATCCTAGAATAGATGAATAAGCACTAGAAGTCATGGTAGACTTGGCAACGATCATTGTTGTACATAAAAACGCAATATACCCAACAATTGCACTAATGATCGTTACACTTGATCCATTCTTTCTTGAAACAATTCTTAATAGAAATAGCAACGGAAAATTAACAATGATAAATTGTCCAATTTTCATCAGTATTTCAGCACTCATCTTTATATAATCATTATTGATGAGATAAATAATTCCAAAAACATCATTCGTTAATAGATTACCAATTCCTGTTATCAAAAAGGCAACAAATAATATTTCAATTGGAAACTTAACAATTTCAAATAATCCTCTCCACTTTTTCATAAAATACACCTAATATAAAGTCTTCAAACGTTCAAAATAAGAAACGTTCTTTCCTCTTAATACGCGAATATGTCTAGCTGAACATATTTTAATTTCGATTGTTTTTGTATTCTCTAATGGATATACATCACTATCTACACCTAATAAAGCACCATCAAACGATTCTGATTCAAAACGAATCACACTATCATTTTTTAATACAAATGGTGCATCTAAACTTCTATACTTACTATGATGAATCCCAGAAATTTCACTCATTTCAATTAAATCCAAACCTTCTTGAATCACTGCACCACCTAATGAACGATTATATGCTGTTGAACCAAGTTGTGTACAAACACACATTCCTGTTCCTCGAAATGTTTCTAATAAAACATCATTAACATATACATCCATCACTTGTGTTCTTGCGGCATTTTCAATACGAATTTCATTTAACGCATAATATCTTTTTTGATTCACTTCACCACGCAAAACAGAAAGTCGTTCTTCATGGCCTATTTTCGAAATCAAAACATCTAAAAATTCATTCAATTCACAATCTTGATAATCTGAATAAAAACCTAATGTGCCTGTATGCAATCCATAAAAACAAACATCTTGTAATCGATCAATGAATTGATGCACTGCATAAATAAATGTGCCATCCCCGCCAACAACAATTACAATTTCTGGATCTTGATCATCTCTAACAAAATCATGCTTCAATAATTCAGATTCAATCTTTTTTTCTAATATACCTGATAATTCGTCAGGACGTGCAACGACTGTGAATTTTTCCATGTAACTAGTATAGCATGAAAAAGAGACTCAAAAGAGCTTCAAATGAGACTTGTAACAACAAAGAATACAAAGCACTACAATGAATTTGATTGGAATTTGCCGCATAAATATGCGGTTTTTCATTTGTACAATTTCGCAATTGAGAAGACTATAGCGGAACAAAATAGATTTTAAATAAAAGAAAAATTCCACGAATAGTCTACGAATTGGAATTTCTTGTATAATTACAATAATAGTTGGGAGTTTTGGTATGACAAATATAAAAGAAGCAAAGCAGTTTGTGAAAGATCGGGTTGGACACGGTGATGAAAAACAAGATACACAACCTAGTTGGAAAATGGAGCTGAAGGCAGAGATAAAGATGTTGAGGAAGGAGTTGGAAAGCAATTATGTCAGTTGATCAATACCAGCGAACGGTCAATTCATTAGATAAAGATATTGCGGATTTGGAGAAGAAGATTGTGAAGCATCAGACACTACGCGCAGTGTTCCGCGACAGCAGTTTTCAGAGCCGTCCAGTCAAAATCAATGTGATACAGATTTTCAAAGAACTGGAACCAGATACTTCCGTAAAAGTGCTGTAAGGAGGGCAGATTATGAACAAAAACGAAATCACCCAGATTAACTAGGGCTTCTTGGAAAGTGTTTCCGAAGTGCTGGTACAGGCCAGAAAGAATGCCAAAACTGCCGTTAATCTCGCCATGGTTTATGCCTACTATGAAATCGGCAGAATGATCGTTGAGGAAGAACAGCACGGTCAGAACAGAGCTGCCTATGGAAAACAGATTTTGCAGGAGCTGTCAAAATATCTTACTGCAAAATATGGTAAGGGATATTCCGCAGAGAACCTGAAGCTCATGCGGCGATTTTATAACGTTTATTTGCATGACCAGATTGGGGAAACAGTGTTTACCCAATTTGAGAACCTTCCTGCGGTCAGCACCGGCAGAAAGTTTTACCTGAGCTGGTCGCATTATCTCAAGCTCATGCGGATAGATAACATCGATGAACGTCATTTTTATGAAATCGAATCCGTAAAAAATGACTGGAGTCTCACGGAACTGAAGCGGCAATACAACAGTTCGCTTTATGAGCGTATTGCCCTTAGTACAGATAAGGACAAGGTTTACCGGCTGGCACTGGAAGGACAGAAGGTTGAAACGGCAAAAGATGCTGTTAAAGACCCGTATATATTGGAGTTTCTCGGCTTGAAGGAGTTGCCGGAATACTCTGAAAGCGAGCTGGAGAGCCGCATTATTGACAATTTACAGCAGTTTCTGTTGGAGCTAGGCACTGGTTTTGCCTTCATCGGCAGACAGGTACGGTTCACCTTTGATGAGGAGCATTTCATGGTGGATCTGGTTTTTTATAACCGCCTATTGCGTTGCTTTGTGCTCTTTGATTTGAAAATCGGTGAGTTGAAGCATCAGGACATCGGTCAGATGCAGATGTATGTTCACTACTATGACCGGAAGGTAAAGCTGCCGGACGAGAATCCTACAATAGGAATTGTGCTGTGTAGAGCCAAGAACAACGCGGTTGTAGAAATGACTCTGCCGGAGGATAATACGCAGATTTTTGCAAGTAAATATGAGACTATTCTGCCGAGTAAGGAAGCTCTGCAAAAGCTGTTGGAAGAACAGCTATCGGATGAGAATGGAGGCGAAGACGATGAGATTACGATTTAAGCATCAGAATTTTGTGCTGATGCAGCAAAGGCCGTTGTAGATGTCTTTGCCGGACAGCCGTATCTGACGCCGTTGTACATGATGGACAGAGGCAATGGCTATTACTAGCGGTCACTGACCGATGAAGAGGATTTCACCGGTTGGAGCAATCACAAAATTGTTTCCGAGCATTGCCATACGCGAGGGTGTATACAAGTCCTTTCAGGTAACGCAGGAGCACTTCGCCGAGGAGTACGGCAAGAAGGTATGCTTCTTCATCTATAACTCTGCCCAACTGACGAAGATTGACCGCTTTGCATCAGATAATTCCATTTGCGCGATGATTATCAAATCCAAGGCCTTCAATACCAGAGGCAAGGACGCACGACGTATCAGCATGAAGCTGGATAAGTTCCTTTCCCGCCGCCCGATTGACATCATTGCCAAAACGAATCCGATACTGATTATTGATGAGCCTCAGTCCGCGGAAGGTAAGCAGACCAAGGAGAACTTGAAGCAATTCAATTACCTGCTGACGCTGCGTTATTCCGCTACCTATAAGAGCGACAGCATTTACAACATGTTTTTCCGTCTTCTGAGTTTTACAGGCACGCACAATGAAAAACTTGAAGTAAAACTCTAACGTTATAATTTCGTTTTTTCGAAACTATCGTTTCCGTTTTTTCTTCAAGTTAAGATTACTATTTACAACTTTTCTTCTATACTTCGGTGCAAACACAACATAATACTTACAATTCCATTTCGTGTGTGATAGACTGTGTAAGTCATTAGTGTACTGCGACATAAAAATTCCTCCTTGTATTTTCGTTTGTATTTTTTGCAGACCACACACGAATTATACGCAAGGAGGCTTTATTTTTCATTATCTCTCCGCTAAGGCTTAGCCTGACCCCTAGACAATCTAGGGGTTTTTGCTAGTCAACAAAAATACCGCATAAATACGCGGTATTCTGAGCATTATAATGTGACTAACAGTCACTCAAATGAGTCTCGATTCATTCAGCTAACTTTTGTTCCAGCAGATAATCCATTTACTTCAACGACCGCAATTTGACCATTTTCTTTACCAGCAAGCAACATACCATTGCTTTCTTCCCCACGAATGACTGCAGGTTTTAAGTTCGCAATTACAACGATATGCTTCCCAATCATTTGACCAGGTGTATAGGATGCTGCGAGTCCAGAAACGATTTGACGTGGTTGTCCTTCTCCTAAATCAACTTTTAAGATCAACAACTTATCTGCATCTGGATGCTTTTCACAAGATACAACTTTTCCTACTCTCAGATCTAATTTTGAAAAGTCATCAACTGTTACTTCTGCTTTCTTTTCAACTTTTGCTTGTTTTACTTCTTTTTTGATCTTATCTTGAATTGCTTGTACTTTTTCTTTCACTTCATCTTCTTTTAATCTCGCAAACAAGATTTCTGGTTTATCTGTAATTTGAATACCATTTTCTAGTAATCCAAATGTTAGATCATCTTCACTTGTTTTTGTTGTATTTAATGAAGCAAGAATCTTTTCAGCAGTTTCTGGTAAGAATGGTTTCAATAGAATTGCACCAATTCGAACAGATTCTAATAAGTTATAAAGTACTGTAGCGAGTCTACCAATCTTTTCAGGATCTTTTGCGAGTTTCCAAGGTTCTGTTTCATCAATATACTTATTACATCTTGAGAATAGATCTAAGATATGATCGATAGCGTCCGCAACATGTAATGTATCCATAGATTCATCAACAAGTTTTACAGTATTTGTGACAACTTGTTTGAGATCAGCATCTACATCTTCTACTTCATTTGGATTTGCGACGACACCATTGAAGTATTTATTCTCCATAGACAATGTACGATTCACAAGATTACCTAAGTTATTCGCAAGATCACTATTGATTCTTTCAACCATTAATTCATATGTAATATGACCATCTTGTGCGAATGGCATTTCATGTAACATGATATATCTTACAGCGTCTGTACCAAATAAAGATACTAAGTCATCTGCGTAGATAACGTTACCTTTGGATTTACTCATCTTAGAATCACCAGTCAATAACCATGGATGTCCAAAGATTTGTTTTGGTAGTGGTACATCCAAAGCCATCAACATAATTGGCCAATAAATCGTATGGAAACGAACAATATCTTTCCCAATCAAATGTAAATCTGCAGGCCAATATTTCTTGAATAATGGATCATGATTTCCATCTACATCATAACCAAGACCAGTAATATAGTTTGTTAAAGCATCAATCCAAACATAAACAACATGCTTTGGATCAAAGTCTACTGGAATACCCCATTTAAAGGAAGTTCTAGAAACACAAAGATCTTGTAGACCTGGTTTCAAGAAGTTATTGATCATTTCATTCTTTCTACTTTCTGGTTGAATGAAATGTGGATGATCTTCAATATATTGCATCAAACGATCTGCATATTTACTCATCTTAAAGAAATATGCCTCTTCTTGCATTTCTTTTAACTCACCACCACAAACAGGACATTTTCCTTCTTCTGTAATTTGAGATGGTGTATAGAATGCTTCACATTCTTGACAATATAAACCATCATAATGACCTTTATAAATATCACCTTGATCATATAGTTTCTTAAAGATCTTTTGTACTTGTTTTTCATGATATGGATCTGTTGTTCTCATGAATTTATCATATGATACATTCATTACATCAAATTGTTCTTTGATTTCTTGTGAAACTTGATCTACAAATGCCTTAGGAGAAATACCAGCTTTATTTGCCTTTTCTTCCACCTTTTGACCATGTTCATCTGTACCTGTTTGGAAACGAACATCATAGCCTACTTGTCTTTTATAGCGAACGATCGCATCCGCTAATACGATTTCATATACATTGCCAATATGTGGTTTTCCTGATGTATAAGCAATCGCAGTTGTTAAATAATATGGTCCCTTATTTTCCATTTTTACACCTCCTCAAACAGAAAAAGACATCCCAAATGAAAGGACGTCTTGCACGCGTTACCACCTTTATCTTCCTTTATAAAAATATAAAGACTCTCAATCGTTTTAACGGAGTTCTTCCGAGATACTCTATTTAAATATCCAGCTCCAAGTCCATCTTCATTCTTCATCAATACAAATTTACACCAACCATTTGCTCTCTAAAATTCACTTCAGAACTACTCTTCTCTTCATTGCTTTTCAGTGCTTTTATTATACGTGTAAACCTTTCATTTGAAAAGAAAAACTCATTTCACAATCAATAAAACATCACCAAATAGAATGACATCACACAACAAAACATACCACAACAAATGATTTAAAAAGTCATATCTTAATAATGTTGATAGTCCTATTGGGCATAAAATCAATATCATCAAAATTCCAAGCATTGTGATGATGCCACTGATCATTCCCATCTTTCTAGATAAAAACATTGATCCAGATATCACAATTGATAATACAATCAATTGATTCAAACAAAACAATAGAAACCATGTCACCAAATGAATTGTGGAATATACACCTAGAGCTTGATTGACTGACATATTAACTATGGTATAAGGATAATTCGATGTAATCTTATAGAAATGACTTCCATATACAATAATCATCAATA
Source organism: Waltera intestinalis (assembly GCA_963595075.1). Lineage (GTDB taxonomy): Bacteria > Bacillota_I > Bacilli_A > Erysipelotrichales > Erysipelotrichaceae > Holdemanella. The sequence continues at coordinate 1,446 of CAVBGZ010000031.1, read as the reverse complement.
CAACCCCAATTATAAAGAAGTGTATCCGTTGTTTCCATAAATATTTCTTTTCTCCTATACTTGTACTAAAAAATAAATTCGCAGTGTTTGTTTGATAAAAAGGACACATTGTAGAAAAGATAATAATGATTACTGGAACAAATATTAATAACCATTTCAACAATGAACCCATTTCATTCTTCTTATCCACTAATAATTCTAAAGCACTATTATCACTATAATACTGTGCTCCTGATTCCTTCAACGCATTCACTTCATCTTCGATTCTTTGAATATCATCTTTATGACTTCGTAATGTTTCTAATTGTATGAATTCTTGTGATTCTTCTTCACTCAATTCTTCTCCATTTATAATTCTTTGCATATATGCATCCGATTGATTACTTGCATCTAGTATTTGTAGTTTATCTTCTTTGATTTTTTGTATCAATGTATCATCGATTTCACCATAATATTGTTGTACAAAAGATTCATAACTAGATTCTGATGCACTTTTAATAACTGTATAATTCGATACATTTACAACACAATAAATCACTATTCCTAAAATAATCAGTAATCCTTTTGAATGTATCAATATTTCTTTCCATTGATATACAGATACATGTTTCCTTCTAATTGTTAATTTTCTAAAACTTTGTGTTTTTTTATGTGATAACTTTTGATAACTATTTGTGCCCAAGACAAGTAGAAACAACGTCACAATTCCTAACAGAATGAATAATCCATAGAATTGTGGAAATACATTTCCACTGATAAAGATCAACTCATCTGTTAATCGTGTATTGACAAGTACTGTCCAAAGATTGATTACTTTGAGTATCTTGAATGATGACGCAATAGAAATATAGTTATACGCTAATAATTCAACAATCATAAATACAATGAGTGATAGAAACGCTATCGATGTATTTTGTAAGAAACAATAAACACAAACAAATAAGAGAAGAATTCCTACAACATCCAAGAACATCATTCCTGTTAAGAAAAGATAATATTTCCAAATTGGAAGCGTAAATGATGTAATTTCATATCCATAAAGATGTTGAATTGGTGCAGTTAAATCAATACCTGAAAGATAGAAAGTCACCATATTTACGCTTGTTTGAAATAAGAATAGAAATAGTAATCCCATCACCAATATGAATAGTTTTGTTAGAATCATAGATTTCATAGAAGTAGCAGTACTTCCATATAATGGTAATAAAGAACTATCTTTATCTTGTTGGATTAAAAGATAAATGATAAAAAATCCAATGAAAAGATAAAAGAAATTCCAATAGCATGCAAAGTTAATCGTAGTAGAAAATACGATATCATTCATTAGATGAGGAACCTGTTCTTTTAAAGATTCATACATTTTTAATTGGTAATTCAATTTCGTTTGATTTTCTTCAGAAGAAAACAAAACAGAATTCAATTTACTTTGTATATTCTCTATTTGTT
>CAVBGZ010000030.1:0-21590 GCA_963595075.1 Waltera intestinalis | reverse complement strand
ATGGATATAACGCATATGACGCCATCAGAAATGCTATTTTAGGAACTCCGGAGTTGATCTTCGGATAGGGTGTCCTGAACAGTTACGTCTTCTTTTGAATATTTTTTGTAAGAATCACCATACAAAAAAGTATCTGTAATACATCCTGTTTCAGCGTCAATCATATAAGACGCAATTTGTTCGTTTTCTTTGAGTTTTGAATTTTCCATTTGAAATACCTCCGTAATTTTTCATTTGATTTGTGTTCACACAACGCCCACTCGCAAGAGTGGAGCGTTAGTTGTGCCTTGCAAAGCAAGGTGCAACTGTATTGCCAACGGCAACTGTCCATATATACAAATAGGAGAGCAGTCGCCCGCTCTCCTAAAAATATCCAAATATTACTCAGCACAAAGCTGATTCTTTACAAGTAACTTCCGAATATATTCCAAGCCTTTCCTTGTAGCATAGCTGACAGGTCTGTAATTACCGTCATGGCAAGGTGTTTCCTTGACCTCGAACAATCCCTGTTCCATGAATCTCTGATACGGAATATTGACATTTCCTTTGTAGAACATCACACCATTATTTCTCAGAAAAAGATATAGTCTCTTTAGACCGATGTTTAACTCCTTCGCAACGGTATTCATAGGAAGAAGACCTTCTGTGTTAATAAGAGTGTCGTAGAATTGCTGTAATTCAGCATTTTTCTCTTGAAGAATCTTATTATTCTTTCTCAAGTCCTCAAAGACAATTTCTTTAACATCGTCACTTAATCCAGAAAAATAATTTTCCATAACTTCGGGAATTCTTTTTTGATCCATATATGCGCCTGTCGCATTAATCATTGGAAGAACTTCGTTTACGACCCACTTCCTAAAAGGTTTGCATTTTTCTGTATGAGCTTCTAACATGAAATCATACAGCTCATTTTCGGTTATATAAGTTGTGACACCTTGACACAACCCAGTAATTCCGGCACTTTTAGCAATTTTGTTAATCCTTGATTTATAAGGAGAGATATATTCCTTGCCTTTTGATGTCCTCTTGTTTATATATCCTAATGCCATACCAGTCGAGTAAAGCTCGAACATGGGAATACCATTAATAATCTCAATAGTTACATCAGTTGCCTCAAATTTCTTTAGAATTTTATTTTCCATAAGTAATCCTTTCTGTTGCACTAAAGTAAGTGAACCACCAAATAATAATTTGCATTGTTTGCCGACAATGTTCTCATTGTCTTATGTGGAGCGATTGCGGCAACAATCGTTCCTGAAAGGACTTGCTTATGAAAACAAGTAGGAGTGAATCACTCCACATAAAACAACGAGTCAATTATATATTCTCTGTTTTTCAACAGATTAGAGCGAGAGAGCGGTGATGAACCACTCACGCCTTATACCCACGTGCACATAGATATAAGGTTTTGGCATCAGGTTTCTCGCACAATAGTTTTACATAAAAAAATGGGGACAGAAATTAATCCATCCCCTACTAACTTATTTATATTTTTATCTTTAGTAGGGTAGTAACTTTATCTAACAGTTACTTTAGTATTTTTGACATCCGTTTCATCCATCCAATGTTCGTTCACAACCGTTTCTGGAATATATTTCCTGACATATTCCTCTGGTTCTTCGCTACTCCCCATTGCCTCGACAATAGAACAGTAGTATATAGCCTCCTCTAAATCTTTCACAACATCAATGATCTCGCCAACTTCGTGAGCATCAATACAAGAAACGTCCTGATTAAGTCCTTCCTCAGCAAGCTCGATTGCTCTGTCTAACATAGCCTTTAATTTATCCATACACATAATTCCACCTCCTAACTCAAGTGTTCCACAATCACAACACCGTCTACAAGAGTGCCAGCTGCGCTGAGTTGAAGTGAAATATTTGCAATAGTGCCAGAAAGATTATTTACAATCTTGACAGCATCATTAATAATGAATGTTGCCGTGCTACTATCTGCAACTGTCTCAGTATAGACAGCTCCGCTAATAGCCGTACCATTAGCCAGCAATGACAGCGTTACAGTTCCGGCTGTCGTTGGTGTAAATACAACATTCGCTTTAATATCCTTAATTCCGGTGGTTTTCAACAGAATAGTGTCATTAGACAAAGAAGCTTTAGAATTAGTTGACTGTGATAATGTCAACGGAATATTCGTATTTGCTGTATAAGTTCCGCTAGTTATTTTTGCTCTTAACATTTTTCATACCTCCACAAAATAGGAGATACCACCACACAAATAATCGGAGATGATATCTCCATCTATGAGCCTTTCGCTCCAATAGCTTATTTATGTGTTTTAGACTACGGTTGTACCTGCAACATAAGATGTGCCAGTATATCCACAACTACAGTACGGATTAGACACAATATATGAAGGCTGTGGTAACGGTCTAAGTGTGTTCACAAGATACTGATTCTGATCAGCTTGTGAAGCTCTGAGTCTAAGATCAGAGTTCATAGCTGTGAGTTCCGCAATCTTGTTATCCTTTGCATCAGATTCCATCTGGGATAACTTAGCAAGAATTGCTTGAGTATTGGAATTCTGAGAATCTACAATATCCCTAGTATTGGTCGCAGCATTGTAGTTTGTCTGGCAGAATCCATTAGCAACAGCAGTCTGGATTGCATTTGTCTGAGTAGCCATATTATAGTTTGTATCCATAATGGCTTCTTTATTCTGACAGCAACACTGAGAAAGCTGCGTCTGAATTGCATTGGTATTCTGCATATTAGCAATGGTATCTTGCTGAATTGCATTTCTGGTTTCATAACCATTCTGTGCAATATTCTGATTTGTATTGGCGATTAACTGCGCCTGTGCATAGAATCCATCACAAAGCCCACTATTTACTCCGTCCAGTTTTCTCTCAAGAGAAGAAGCGGAAGAATCAATCTGTCTCTGGACTGTAGCAAAATCTGAAGCTAGAGTATAATTCTCTGCTATACCAGATTCCTTGCCATTGCCAAAGAATCCATTCCCATCACCATATCCTGCAAACATAAAAAGGAATAAGATGATAATGAGCCAAGCTCCATCTCCACCAAACATATTGCTTCTGTTGGTGCTGTCAGAAAGCGGAGTCATGGCGATTGAATAAGGCATTTGATTTGTGTTATACATAATAATCCTCCAAAAAAGTATTTGGTAACTTCACCATATTCTTCTGAATGTATATAGAGGATTTATCTTGCGTATCATGCGCATGTATCTAAATAAGGCATTAAGCCATATTTATCAATTTTTCATTAATTTGTTTACTTCGTTATAAGTTTCATCTGGGTCAAGCCCAACTTCTTGTAACATGTTTCTTGCAATAGTCTCAATTTGTGCAGTATTATTAGATTGCACTAATTGGAACACATATTGCATCATAGGGTTGTTTCCCATTCTCTGCTGAAATATATTCATAATTGTTTGTTGTGGATTCTGAGCCATCTTAAGCATATTTAGCATGGGATTATTCTTCATTTTGCCAAACATATTTAAACTATTCTTCATTGCTTATTCACCACCTTTCGTGTAGAAGTGGTGGTTTTAGAAGGACTAGATTTCTCTTCTGCGACACTAATATGTGTTATCATTTCTTTCAAATCTCCGATATTTTGCGCAAATTCTTGTCGCAAAGATTCAATCTGAGAATTTAATACATTTGTAATTCCAATGATGCCTGTGTCATTAGAATCTTTATTCGAATCTTCTTTTAACTCGTAAGTGTAAATTTTACTCTTCCCAGTTTCTATATTCAGTTGCTTGCGATAAACAGCAGTACCATCGGTTTTCATATATAGCATTGGTTTTCCACTAAAGTCGCAATTCTTTGCATTTACGACTTCCAAGTTGTCTACATACTCACATGGTATGGTGCTGTTTCGAGGCTGTACTTGTTGCTGTGGATTTACTTGTTGAGAAGAGACTTGGTTGTTTACTTGTGGAAAAGAAAATTGCTGTGGATTATAAGAATAATTGGGATAAACTGGTTGTTGATAACCATAATACGGTTGAATAAATGACATAAAAATACCTCCGTTAATTTGTTTCGCTTAGTATTTTTATCTTTTGTGAGGCTGTTTTACAAGGATTTGAACCTGTAATCTTTCGAGTGAAATCGAATATTCTACCATTGAACTAAAACAGCAATAGAATGACAGCTAACCATTCTATATATGTAGATTGGTAAGATCTACTGCCAGTTGATTACCAGTCAACCGACAAAAGAAATCTTAAGATTTTGTAGAATATACAGATGGATTCTGTATAACAATAGAGTCTACAGTGATTGCTTGAGTAGGAGTCTGATTAGCAGTTAGCGTCAGATATCCAGCTCCACACGTATATTCAATATCCAGCGAAGTTAAATAAGTCTTTTGAGACTCAGCATAATACACTTGAATGATACTATTCGCTTTAATTGCTGAACATTTAATTGTATATGTTTTATTTGACCAGTTTCCTGTAGCTATAGTAAAACTGTTGATATATTGTTCTGTATTTTCTAATGTAACCAAACGATCATATACTGCCGTTTTAATTGCGGCTTGGGTCATAGTTCCATCGGTTGCAGTGCCAGTTCCTGTATATAGCTTTGTTAAGCCAAGAGCGGAAGTAGTACCAGTAGAATATGTGGTATTGTTATCAGCACCCCAAGTAGCCGTTCCGTCAGCAGACCATCTAAGAATCTGCCCACTTGAACCTCCACTAGGAATATGTTTATTTCCAGAAGTGGTTGGGTGAGTATAAGCATTTGCACCAGTTGCAATACCATTTAGTTTTGTTTTGTCGGAACTACTCATTAGTCCATTTGCACTTGTGGTTGCTACCGCTGTTGTTGTAGCATTAGTGCCAGCGTCACCCTTTTCGCCTTTAAGATTATTAAAGGTAAACGTTGTAGTTGTGCCACTTGTACTTGCCGTAACACTTGGTGTGCCAACAACACCGATACTAGAACCAGACGCTACTTTAATAGTTGGCGTTGTTCCATTTGTGCCTGTGCTACCTTTAGAACCATTCTTTACGGTAATAGTAGAGCCATCGGAAAATGTGTATACATTAGAACCCCCATCTGCCGTAGAAGTAGTTGTTTGAGAACCGCTCGTAAGAACAGTTCCCAAATCAACAACTCCTGATGTACCTTTACTAGATCCATTCATTTTGATGCCAGTAATAGTACCTGTATTAGATGTTTTAGAGTTCCATAATGCTTTTTCTCCTGTCGTTACGAGAGAAACATCTGTTCCACCGGAAACAGCAGTTTTATTTGAATACGTAGTATCTGTAAATTTTGCATTCACAGGCACGTCACTATCGATCGTATGACCATTAACAGAAGTATGAGTATGAGAAATTGGAGCAAACAGCTTTTTTAAATTTTCTAAAAAGCGTTTAATTCCGCTATCATCGACATATAATTTGTTGGTCATAATAATCCTTTCTTATAGAGCAATTCTTAATAATTACTCGGTTGCGAACAAAGCATCAATTTCTGCTGTTGTAATTGCAGTATAAGTAACGGACTTTAGATTATCTACATCTGTTCTTAGGGTTGCAATATCAGCCTTGTTAGTTGCAACTTGACCGTCTTCAAGAGCCTTTGCAGCACCAGCAGCTTCAAAGGAAGTCTTTGCTTCGTAAGCAGCAGAGCCAAGACCTTTAACTGCAACATCGTCCCCCTTAACAGAGATAGTACCGTTTGCAGTACCAGTTGTAACATCAGCCTTCTGAACGGCAGTATCAGCCAGTGCGCCCTGTGCCTTAGTAGCATACTTTTCAGCAGCGTCAGCCTTTGCGTCAGCTAGTGCCTGATTAGCCTTTGTAGTAGCATCTGTAGCAGCAGCTGCAATAGCTTCATCCTTTGCTGTAGAAATCTTATCATCTACAGAACCGCCTTCTCCAACAAGACCTTCCACTGTTGCAAGTCTGGTATCAAGACCGCTCTCTGCACCAATTGCTCGGGTCTTTTCAGCATCGACTAGTTCCTTAATATAAGCTACGATTGTCTCAGAAGTTGCACCCTCTGGAATAGTACCAACAAGGGTCTTTAGTTCCTCAATAGCAGTGTTCATTGCAGAAGCATCGTCAGGATGACTTTGAATCCACTGCGCAATTTCCTGTAGTGTATCAAGACTTTCCTTTGCTCCTTCTGGAATTAGCTGTTTTGTTAGCTCTTCATTTGCAATAGTTCTTACAGACTTATTAGCATCATCACCAACAAGAGTAGTAACCTTGCTATCAATAGCAGTCTTATGAGCCTCAATGGCGGCAGTATTCGAAGCGATATCAGCCTTTACCTGAGTATCATCATATTCGGAAGCCTTAATCTTAGCTTCAAGTTCAGTCTTGGCATCCTTAACCTGCTTTGCAACAGAACCTTCAACAGTATCTGCGCCATTTAGAACTGCAATTGCATCGGCATTTGTCTTTACCGCACCATCCTCAAGAGCTTTTACCTTAGTGGCAGCTGTGCCAGCTGGATCATAATTTCCTGCGAGAGAATTACTATAAGCTTTACTAGCTTCAAGAGTAGCAGCATCTCCATCAGAGATTACCTTCTTAATTTTCTCGTCATAATGAGCAAGTCCAGATTGATCTAGATAAGTCTTTGTAATTGTTTCAGCCATTTTAATTTATCCTTTCGTATTTTTATACAAATAAGCGATCAATATTTTCGTTTGAAATAGAATCAGTTACTTCACCGACTGTTACATATACGCCATTATCCCAAACAGAAATATTCCGCTTATTTTTGTTAATATATAATTTATCACTTTCCCCATCATCAGGGAGTTCTACACCAATGTAGACATAATTCTTTGGAGTAGATGTCAATTGCATCCAAGTATCCTGATAAAACCATAGAAGAGCAGTCTCGGCTACAAAATAAAATCTTCCATTCTCAGGAGTCATCTCAGTCCGTTCAGATTCTTTTTCCAGGATTTCGATGTCATTATAAAACTTTCTATTATCATTGAAATCTAATGCAATTCGATGTTTATCCTGAACAAAAATTAACTGTCCATTAGAAATAGGCAGATCTATCAACTTGGAATCATTTGTTGCAATGAACTGTAAAATTGTTCTTTGAGCCATAATGCACCGCCTTTCTAAAATTCCTTAATAGTGAATGCATTATTAACACTATCTTCAACTTTTTCGTTTATAATTGTTTCTAAATTATCTATATCTACCTTTTTATCCAATTCATCCTTAATGGATTGTATATTTTCAAATAATAATACCCAGTTTTCACCATCCCATATTTTTCCTGTGTTGCCACAGATGTAAATAACACCTTCAACAATATTTGATTCAGGAAAAGCGTCTACGACTTCAACATATTTTACTGGATTAACATTTTCTAGTCGATATCCAGTTTCAGCTTTTTGAAGCCTATATGTTTTTGCAGTATCGCCTATAACAGTAATTATTTCTCCTTCATAAGCAGAAGAATCAGAATTTGCATAGTTTTTTGCATCTTCAATACTATTAAAAGATTCTAGTTTGCCTTTCACAAATAGAATTTTGTCATTAGACGGTGGAATGAATGCAAGTTCCTTTGAATCCTTGGTAATGATTAAGTCGCCACCATCAAGCAATCCTTTGTTGATGGCAGTCTGAATATCTTCCTTTTTTCCATATCCTAATTTAAATTTATTATTAGCCATTTGCCACCTCTAAAATTCTACAACCATGTTGTTTTTATCTTCTGTATCATTATCTTCCTCAGAGTCGTCCTCAGAATTATCAAAAGTCACCACTTCAAATTCTGTCTGCTGATCTAAAACATAACTTGTTCCAATCTTTTGTCCATTAGACATGAGCTGAAGTGTATTATTTTCATAAGAAATATCATCTGCTTTATTAGCGTCAATAGATTCATTGAGTGCATTTGCAGCTTCAATTCTAGCTTGTAATTCAATAATCTTCTGATCGAGAATTTCCAAAGATTTATCTGTGACGTTTACATACATATCTTTTAGTGGTAGAACAGTTAGTACGATTTCGCTAGTATGAAGAACTTTTGTTTCTTTGGTGTCTGCATCAATTTGAATAACGGTAACATGCAGAGTGAGATTTCCTGCTAGTCGTGTGATATCCGTATCAATTGGCAATTCACATCTAACGTAATTGTCTTTATATAATTCAGAGTCTTTTACAAGATATTCAGATTGCGCAACTCTTTCTTGATCGGCATATTTCAGAATAATAGATGTGTTATCACTCGTTAGATCAATGTCTTCATATGTTTTTGGAAAAATAAATTGCATCTTATCTGCTAATTTTTCTCTTTGATATATATTAATTCGTTCGGTTGCAACCAAACTTTTATCTGTATTCATCAAAAATGTGTACATTCCCATATTTCATTCTCTCCTTTCTTTTAATTTTTCATCCTTTTTCTCATGTTTTTAATGGACGACTGAGGAATCGAACCACAATTAAGTACCAACTCGCCCCACAACAGAAGAGTGTGCGGTTTCCCACACACTCCATATAATCTAAAGACCGAAGCTTTTTAATAACTTTTCCATTTCGTCATTGCTAATTTTTTCTGTAGAGTAGAAAGAATAAGTTGCATATGCATCCCCAATATTCTTACTTACGGTAAATCCATGCATATCTGTATCTTCATCATCGGTATGACTATTTGCACATTTACAATTTTTACAGTCCTCATAATCTTCATCATACTGCCCAAATAGAATAACTTCTTTATCTTCGTCTACACAATAATCAATGATATCTTGAGGAATATCTCCATCCATGTCAATGTAGAATATATCTGTATCATCCAGAAGATGATAATCCTCAATGGGAGTAACGGACATATACCCGTCATTATCAACTGATACAAGATATTCCATGACATTATAATAACTTACAAGGTCTACTTCCTTAATAGAAATTTCCTCAAGAGGTAATAGACTGTACATAACATATTCCGCAAGGTCTTTATTTACAATAATACCCACAGTCTTGTGAGTGTTATATAAATGTTCAATATAGATATCTACAATATCCATAATCTTATCTTCTAGATCTAGAATCTCGATATCTTCGTACTTGTTTTTGTCCAACTGTTTTCACGCCCTTTCAGATTATGCAAACACATTCTTAAGTGCGGAAACAACCTTCACACAAGCTTCCTTATGCGCTGGCTTTACCCATGTAGAACCCTTACTTGTCCCCATAAGAACAGTTCCAGTTCTTTCAGCTACATCCTTAGATTTAACCTTACAGATGCCAGGAATAGTCACCTCATCGCCCGCAAGAACCGCATCGGCTACAACCTTAGCCTGTGCATCAAGAATCTCCACTAGATCCTTCTGTGGAATGTCAATAGATACTTCTCTTTGAATAGCTTTGATAAAATCTGTTTTTAGCATTTTAATTTCTCCTTTTAATCCTATAATCTTATTTTTACGGCACTAAAATGATATTAGTGCCGTAATATTATTTAACCTTGCAGCTGAATGTGTATCCGCTCACTTCACTTAGCCAAACCGAGCCGAACGGTGGACTGCAAAAATATTTAATTTTTACTTCTGAAATTTGACATCATACAAACAATCTAGTCCATCTTTTGTAACGACAGAGATTGTTTGTTCAGGATAATTCTTTAGTCTTTTGTCTAAAGAATAATTATCATTTCCGCTTAAGCAACCTGATTGAATTACTTTTGTATTGTATACCGTAGACATAGCATTAGTATGTCTGTGACCTAAGTAAATAATATCAGGATGAATCTCAAACAGTAAAGTAAACTTCTGTACTACATTTTGTGGATCATCTTTATCTCCGTGAGAACTGAAAACATTGTTTCCTCTTACAGAAAACATAGCGACAGACTCTTCGACTTTATTTCTGTGAAATTTAATATTCTTATAATTTTGAAGTTTTGCTTCCAGAAATGGAATGGCAAGATGATCAATGTTTTCACCTTTTAGAGAATCCTCTTTTTTGGGACTGATTCTTGAATGATTTCCTGGCGCAATATATACATTGACAGTCTCGAAATGATAAGATAATTCTGCCAAAAACTGCGAAATGTAATCAGTAATCATAAGAAATTGCTCAATAAGATTCTGATTGTTTTCAATTCTTAGCTCATTATGAATAATACCAGATACGAGTTCTGATAAAATCACATATGCATTCTCAGAATCGTGTCTTAATTGCACCTCGAAAATTTTATCTAAATACTGATTTAATCTAATTTTCAGGACATCTTGATCATATTTATTGAAAAAATTGTTAATTTCAATTCCTGCATGTATATCCGTTAATGAGATGATTAAATCATTATCAGATTTAATTATTCCTGTAAATTTTTTCTTCTCATCATAAGCAAGAGGAGAAGATTGATATTCAGAAATGCACCTGAGAATTTGATCTTTATAACTTTCTTTTCGAGCCTCTTCTCGAATCATCCTGCGAAGTTCATTTCGTTCATCACGAGTTTTAATTGCCTCTTTTTGAAGTTCCTGTTTTTGAGCCTGAAGCTCTTTGAAATAAGAACCTTCATCTTTGTATGTATTAAACACATTAGCCTCAAAATATCTTTTAGCTTGCTGATAAGGCTTTCTGTAAGCAGCTTCAGAACGATACTCAGACTCGTCAGTTCTAAACTCTTTGTTAATGACACCAGCCAATTCTTCCCAATTCATGTCAAGATTTCCAGAATCTTTTGCTTGACCAAGACGAAATATGAATTGTTCTTCATTTTCATTTTCTAATCTGTGTAAGTCGATTATACTACTCACCGCCTTACTCTTCGTCAGATGACTCTACTGGTTCATCGAGTTCGCTTTCCTCTTTTACCTTTACATTAATCTCAACTCCACCACCATTAAATACAGATAGAAGAGTACGAAGAGATTTCTCATCACCGTCTACGTCAATTGTCATATTATCAGTGTCGATAATACCTGCAATTTTCATAGATACCTGTTTAGTTTCCTTAAAAACAAAATTACTCATTTAATTTTTCTCCTTTTTCTCAAACAAAATAGGAGAGCAGTGCACCCTCCTTAAATAATTTCGTCAACTAACCCTTTCTCAAGCATAATATCACTCGTCATATACCACTCATAACGCTCCATTTTCTCGTATTCTTCTGGCGTGATTTTACTATGAGAGAGGGTATAGTCTTTAATAATATCCTCGAATTTCTGGTAGAAATTGAACTGATCTTTTACAGACGTGCTATTTCCTTCAAGATAACTGCTACCCGCATGAAGAAGAGCAGTAGAAAATTTATAACATCTTTTTTTGACATTTGGATTATTATATCCACTCATGAGGAGAATACTGCCCATTGAATACGCATATGTCATAACAGTAATTGTAGTTGGAGTTTTCAGTTCATCAATAATATTACACAATGTTGCACCGTCAAATAATGAACCACCGACAGTATTGAGAATGATCTCTATTGGCTCACCAGAACCATCATTATTCATCTCTAACAGTGGAAGCATCACTGTTTCTACAATGTCTGAGCTAATTTGATCATTGATAATAATTTTTCTGTTTTTAAGACTTTTATAATATTGATATATGATAGGATCTGGTAATGCGTCACTGCCAATGCCAAGATCACATAGCGGAATTTGTACAATTTCCTTATTTTTCATAGGCATTTTGCCTCGTACTTTCTTAATATTTCCTCTTATATGGGATTTAATCTAGCAAATCTGCCATTGCAGCAGTTTCACTTCTTTCTGTCTTTTGAAGCTGCACATATCCAAACTTCTCATGCCCAGCAAGCTTTTGAACAGCAGACATCAAACCATTATTCATTCTAAACAAAGGTGAATCTGTTTGTTTAAAATCACCATTCATCCACAAAGCAGAGCCTTCACCGACTCGCCCAATAAGCAATTGAACATGTTCTTTTGTTAGGTTTTCTGCTTCACTTACATAGATAATAGTATTTTTTATATCTCTGCCACGGACAAAGCCAAGATGCTCGACTTCAATTGTTCCTTCCATAATTTTCATTTCCAGACCCGTCTCACCGCCTAAATGATCTGCTAAAGGCATGGCGTATGGAAGTAATTTTTCCATTTTATCGCCAGGTAAAAAGCCTATCTCGCTTGCATCTTTTACACCAATTGCGTTTCTAATATAAATCAACTTATCAAATTTCCCGTCATCAATAAGCTTCAATGCATTGACAATCATTATATAGTCCTTGCCACTACCAAATTTACCTGAAATTACTTTGATTGTCTCATCTTTATTTTGAAGCATATCAAATGCAATTACTTGATGTGGATTTCGTGGCTTGACCTTGCCTAGAAATTTATTTGAGATTTGTTTATAAGAAATTGGAACATATTCATTTCCATTCCATTTTCTGTAATCTACGACTTCACCGTCTAATTTGCGAATAATGAGATATTGATTTTTAATTGAATGGTATATATTCTCATTTGTATGAAGATAAAAATAACTCATTTCTTCATCATTTAATGTAACGTCATCAAACCCCGTATATTCATCAATATTTTTAACAAGATTGATTTCGTTTACACCTTTTGTTTGTAGTTTGAAAATATTCTTTGAAATAAACTTGCAATTCAAATCATCTGTACATACAATAACCGGAAATACATTGGTGTTATAGTAATAAGCAGAAGCAAGAATAATATTATCAGGAGATTCTTCTAACTCCATTTTGGCTAAAATATCTCGTATATTTTTCGAATATTCAACTACTTCATATTCGCCATATTGACTATCTAATAAGTGAGCGATTTTTCTTGCATTATACTTTACCTCACCATCTTTTTTGGCAGATGTTTTAATATTTTCGATTTCTTCAAGAGTCTTTTGCGAAATAACAAATGATTCCTTGAATGCTTCTCCTTGTAAATTGAGAAGAGCATTGGTATCTAGGAACAGTTTATATTCCAATATAAGATACCACCTTTCCTTTAGTATTTTACTTCGTGATTCCGATTACCTTTTCGTACTCACGATGGAGTCTCATATTTCTTGGACTTTCACACAGATAATAGGTTTTATGGTCTGTATATGTCCTAGAAATACCATTTTCACCTCTTGGAACACCATTTTTATACATGTATTCCATTTCGTTTTTAGTAATCTTAATTATAATAATTCACATCCTTTATTTTATTTTCTGCAAGTGCAGAATAATGGCAGATCATGGATTTGCACCATGGACTCAGGATCATGGCTCCTGCGTGATACTTCTTCACTAATCTGCAAAGCTCTCTGACAGATTCGAACTGCCGTCAACGGGTTACAAATCCGCTATACTAACCGGACTATACTAAGAGAGCAGAATTTCGGCGACCATATTACAGACTTGCAATACAGTCGCCGATTTATGAATAAGAAAAGAGGGAACATGAAAAAATGAACAGTTAATAATTTATTGCCTTTCGGCATAATAATAAACACGTGTTGCATATTTTTATTCCGCATTTGCATATTAAGCGGAGAGGTACTCAGAAACAAAAATCCTTTCTCCTCATTAGTTTGAATAACGCCAATCTTTGAAAGCCTTGAAAATAGGGCATTCTAGCCGATAAAAAAATGCTCGGTGGGTACTAAAAAGTGCCATTTTTGAACATTTTTATTCGCTTATAAAACTATTGAGAAGCGTTTTTGGACTAATCATAAATAAGGTTTTGATTATGCTACTTCTATTTTTTTTCATTCTTGCTTTAATTTTATATTGGTTGGACTTTAACTGAGGAGATACAAGAAAAATTCTATCTAATAACCAATACATAAAATCTTGATAATTTTTAGAGATAACGGTATTTTGAATAGAAGAAATTAAGTTATCAAAATCTTGTCGAAGAAGCAAATATTCGGAATCATTTTTTTTCCCCGATTCGTAGAATTTTAAAGAATAATCATATATTAAATCTTCAACCTTTTTACAAGTTTTACGATTTATACGTAACGGTTCTTTTTTGATAAAATATTCAATTGGTATTGTGGATTGTATCGATCTAAACTGATCAAGTTTAAGATTATAGAGATAATTCATTGGGCAAATTAAATCATAATTAATATTTTTTTCTTTGAAATCACGTCTAATTATTTTCCAAAAAGCAGGATATTTATTATGTTCAACATCCATGTCTTTTTTGATTCTTCTAATTTCCGTTCCAACATCTACATCAAATAACCTTTTTGCTGAATCTATAGCAATTTGCGCTAACACACTTAAAATACAAACATAATCCTTATATTTTTGCTCACCGAATGTGCAATCATACGTTTGCGCAAGTTGCGCAAGATTACTAGATTCTCCGATGTCTAATTGCGAAGCTGCTAATTTATTGTCAAGCTTTGCAAAGTCTTCCATCGTGTTGCTATAGACATTGGAATCTTTTGGAATATTATTGACAATGGTTGGATATAATTTTTGACATTTTCGAGCATGTTCTACAATTTGTGGTTGATTTGTTGTATAAATACTGTCGGAATCTTGATCCGATCCATTGTTTTTATCTTGAAAGTCAGTTCCATTCATATTGACAGCAACTATTTGATCACAAAATTTAAAATATTTTTTAAATCTTTCATCATATACATTATGTAAATATCCTAGATTGTATTTCCCGTTAAAAGGACTTCTAAACTCAGCAAGATATTCTCCGTCGTTAAATCTAGTTGTATAACACTGTGTTGCTATATCTTCTGTATAAAATGTATCATCATTGTCTACAGATTCGGGATTTCCAGTAGCACCATATAAAAGCATTGCATATGGAGAACCAACAATTACTAAGTTATCAGCATTTTGGATAATCTTTCCACTTTTAAAATTAAGCACATAAGTCATAATGATTGCATATTTTCGTTCTCTGAAATAAGAACTTCTAACAAAATTCTTATTATGTTTACACAAAGCAATTAAAACTTCGTAATCATTGGAAAAATTTATATTCTTTTGTAAATATTCCAAGAAAAAATTATCATCTGTTTTTAGTTTATTAATATAAGAGATACTTTCTTTACATACATCTTTCATATTATCAATGTCTAATGAATTTACCATTTGATAACTCATACGCTGAACATTTCCAAGTTTGCTAGGATGGGCTGTTTTCACAATTCCAAACATGCAACCATTTTCATAAATCTTGTCACACCAGTAACCATATGAAACATTATATTTAATCCATTTCATTGCATTCTCAGTTGTAATAAGCTCAATATCTTGTACATAATGTTCATTGCCCCACATATCTTTTACAGTAGCGGTATAATAATCGTCTCCAAAATAATCACGAAAAAATAATTGGATGTTGCTACAAAATGCAGCCATTTTACAGAAATGATGTCTAAGAAGAATATAGCCGTGTCCCCAATCAGGAAAGATAGAAGAATCGATTAACGCTTGCCCATCAAAAAGAGTATTCTTTAATCTATAATTATTTACCAATTTAGCAACACAATGTTTTCCTGTATCTGTTTCAACAGAAATAACATCGGTATTAAAATATCTATCTACATCTTTTAGTACTAAAATATTTTTTGGATTAATTTTTACCTTTCCAACAATTCCACTACAAACAAGAGAAGAATATGCACTGATTCCAACTATATCTGCATTTTTCTTTGGAAGTTTAATACCCATTCTGAGATAATCAATTGCTCGTTTATATAGCTTGTCTTTTATAAACATACAAGTGCCTTTTTTTGCTTTTCCTGTACTCCTATATAGCATCTTATAATGAAT
Source organism: Waltera intestinalis (assembly GCA_963595075.1). Taxonomy (GTDB): domain Bacteria; phylum Bacillota_I; class Bacilli_A; order Erysipelotrichales; family Erysipelotrichaceae; genus Holdemanella. The sequence goes on along the minus strand of CAVBGZ010000030.1, from coordinate 5,863 downwards.
AATCTCAGATTTAACAATTTCCCCGTTCTTTTTTCTTGTTATATATTCTACATTTACTCCATTTTTGTAAAACTCATTTCGAATCCCATCTGCTGATAATGAAAAATATTCTGTCTTATGATTATTTGCGAAACTGTACAAACTCATAATCTTTCTTTTTTTATTTTCCTGGACTTCTATAAGTTTTTTGCTACCAGACTTCATAGCCTTTTTGTACTCTATACGTGCATTTTTTGCAATTTTACGTATATGCTTGATTTCATCTTCATAAGATCTTGTTCCGAAATTAAATTCCAAACAAATTAAATCACGAGTTGATTCTTCCTTCCAAATTTTAAGCTTGTTATCAACCATAAAATCTTTAAAGAGACTGTTTACGAACATTGCATCCTTATATTCATAATGATCTCGCAATCCTTTATTGTATTCATAAAGTGTTGCAGCTTCAATATTTTTAATTTTAATTCCGAATTCACTCATGTATTATTACATCACCACCTTAACTCTTTTACATTCTAATAATCCACTCATACGAGAGCCACCTGATATAAATTACATCGGGCAATCTATAGACCCTTGGAATTAGCTTAAAGATCAAACTTTTAACACGCTTAATAATTCTCATCATATTCCATAATCCCTTTACTAACATTAAAATAATCCAATAGGAAATTTATAGATAAACAATCCTTATGGTAATATTCTCCATCTAATTCCACATAATCATCTCCATCTGCGATTCCATATCCACACCGAACACACTTAATTCTATTGTCATCGACTTCCAACGGACATCCGTGCAAATGACCATTTATTCGTTCGCAATAGTTACACTGCATATCTAATTCGCCTCCTTAACATTGAAATTCTTTCATACGCATAGCCAGAATCAGTTGTATAGTAGACATCTTTAATTCCTAGATCTTGAATCGCAGCCATACACGCTGGACAGGGACGAGAAATACCAAATTCTTGGTCATGTCTGATTCTGTAAATATATAATTTAACCTTGGAAAAATCTATTTCGAGATTTCGAATAGAATTAAGACAGGCTGTTTCTGCATGAATTTTGGGGAGTAAAGATTCTAAATTATTAAAAGTTCCGTTGTTTTCTCGGTAACGATTATAATATTTCTGCTTTGGATGTGTTTTGTTTGCATTGCATCCGATTCCAATAATCTTCCCTTGATAGACAGCCACACACCCAACATGTATTCGATTATAATCGGAAATACAAGCAGCCTGTCTTGCCTTTTCAAAGTAATGATAATCACTTTTAGTTATCATTTTTCATATATCCTTTTCGTCTACTTACTGCAAACATATTCTTTTTACACTGTTTATCAAAAGACCAATCTGATAGAATGTTTTTTGCAATATTTCTATGTACGCTATAATCGGTACAAAAATCTGAGACGTTTACAACACCCCCATAGGTGTTCCGATTTCTATAATTCTTTGGCTGAATTGCTACTGTAATACTCATTATAAGACTCTCCTTTGCTTATTAAAAATTTTTTCACACACTCAACTCCTTTGTCGGTACGTTGATGGGTTACACTTATATATTCTCTTTTTTATTTGAGATTTTACTGATTGTTGCCTTGTTCGTTTATTGTGAAGGAATCTCCAACTTCACCAGTTATTTTACAATGTACAGTTCTCATAAAACTCCTCCTTTTTTACAAAATTATATTTATCAAATACTCGTATATCACGAATTTTTCCCAAACATGATTTATCATTATTCTTTTTGTAAGTTGCTTCATATTTGTAATTTTCTTGTAAGACATAAGCATAAACTTGTTGAATATCTTCCATAGAATATTTAGAATCATTATTTTTGCAGATCTGAATGTACATTTGAGCGAATCGCCTTTTAATATTTGCTGTCTTTATATTATTCTCTACATACTTATATGATTTTTCATATTTTTCTTGACTCATAGCAAAAGAATCAATATATAATTTATCTTCTGGTCTGCCATAAACATTTCTCATCCTTTTTACTTCGCCATTATTAGCATTTACCAAAAAATCATTATGTCTATAAATATATAGAAGACCAATATCTTCAAGAATTTTGTTATATTCAACGATAGATCTTTCTGATATTCCTGATAAATTTGATAAATATTCAATTGTCAGATTGCCAATCACTCGATTTTTATGCTGAACAGCATTAATATAAACATCTATTGACGAGCTAATTGTCCCCATAAGATAAATAAAATACTTCAATAATGAAAAAGTATTCACATTTTTCTGTTGAAATATCCTTATTAATTCTTCATAAATAATAATCGTAAAATGTTCGTCATTATTAATAATAAATAGATTAGAGCAATCGAGTACATCGTATTTCCCACACGAATCAATTTTTTGAACAATATTACTTTGAATCAATTCATTGTATCCAGTCCTAAACTGTTCGCAAAATCTTCTTGGCATATGAATATCATGTGTTAATTGATAAATAAGAATGTCAGGAGTAGTACATATTGTTTTTATTTCTTCATTTGGTAGCAACGTCTTTATTGCACAATATGCTGCTATTCCATAAAAGGATATGTCGTCTGACTTATAAATTTTTTCGCTTAACCATAGTTGCGTAATTATCACTTCCTTTCTTCTGTATATTTTCCATGGGAGTGTAATTTGATAAAACCCAATAAAACCAACGATTATAGACCACCAAGGTGCAAAATGTTACATTTTTTTGTACGCACACTCCCCGAGTGTAGAGCAAAATGTTACAAAAAAGTGTCACTTTTTGCAGTTAATTCATTTACTATGAGATTCAATAACAATGACTATAATCGGACTCTTTTGGTTGGGGGTGTTGGTGTTGTGGTTTCTATTAGTTTTATTCTCTGTTTGGGTCATCTTTTTACTCGTGTGTGGTGTTATTTTTTGACCGTGTATTTGTTTGTTGTGGCTTTTGCTTCTGTTTTTGTGTCTATTGTAATTTTTCGCTATTTCTACATCTGTGCGGCTAACTGGTCAAAGATGTTTCTAGGCGTACTTATTGTGAGGTTTAGTTTGTCCATAATAGAATCTACGGCAAGAGTATATACATTGCGCAGTTCCTTATAGTAATTAATCACGTCTAGTGCATATGGTTTGGTTTCCAAACTGTTTTCTAACATATAGTCGGTCGTGTAATCTGCCAGGTCTACATTGTAAGTATCTTGCATTTCGTTGACTGTAATATGAAGTGTATCTGCCAAGGTAAGATTCTGGTCGGAATGCTCGTTTGCATATTCGGTCAGGAGTCTCAGCTTGTTAAATGTATTTGTCTTCCACCGAGAGTATTTCTGCGTAGGGAGTTTCTTAGGTGCCCTATGTGTTAGAATAGTTGTCAGTGGAAGATAATTAGTTTTGTGGTAGAATATAACTATCACAGGAAGGAGCTTTCACATGAACTATAGCCCAGAATTGAAGGAGGCACTCCTTAGGAGGATGCTTCCGCCGAACAGTGAATCCATTACCAAGATATCCAGAGAAGAAGGCATCTCGGAGCAGACCCTACGCAACTGGCGTGACAAAGCCAGAAAAGAAGGTTACGCTGCTCCTGGCAAGGATGCCGTTCCCGATGAATGGAGCACACAGGACAAATTTTTGATCGTCCTGGAAACGGCAAGCATGAATGAAACGGAGCTTGCTGAATATGCCCGTAAAAAAGGGCTTTACGTCGAGCAAATCAAAGTCTGGAAGGATGCCTGCATGAATGCCAATGATGGAATCGCCAAGGAGGCTGCCAGACTCAATAAGGAGCTTAAGAATTCTGAAAAAGAACGCAAAAAGCTCGAGAAAGAATTGCAGCGCAAGGAAAAAGCGTTGGCCGAAGCCGCAGCATTACTTATACTGTCAAAAAAAGCAAATGCGATCTGGGGGGATCCAGGGGACGAATGATTAGCGCCTCAGATCGCGAGAATGCAGTAGAGCTAATCGAGGAAGCTATTGCCGCAGGAGCGGCATGCAGCAAGGCTTGTGAACGGTTAGGTATCACGGAGCGAACTTATTATCGCTGGAGAAGACGTAAGGCAGAAAATAATTCCTATGAGGATGGCCGGCCGGCAGCGGAGCATTCTAATCCCGCAAATAAGATTTCGCCAGAAACACGTGAAGAAATCATAAGCACTTGCAATAAGCCTGAATACGCCAGTCTCGCTCCATGTGAAATAGTTCCCGCCTTAGCTGACGAAGGGGTTTACATAGCCTCAGAATCAACCTTTTATCGTGTGCTTCGCGAAGAGAAAATGGCGAATCACAGAGGACGCAGCGAAGCTCCAAAACGTAGGCATCCAACCTCCTATAGTGCAGCAGCACCCAATCAAGTATATATGTGGGATATCACTTACCTGAATGGCCCGCACAAAGGAATGTTTTATTACTTGTATCTGTTTTCAGATCTTTATGACAGAAGCATCGTCGGATGGGAAGTCTATGAAGAAGAAAGCGCAGAACATGCCAGCAGCCTGATCAAAAGTATCTGCTTAAAACAAGGTCGAGTCAGCACTGAACCACTGGTGCTGCATTCGGACAACGGTGCTCCTATGAAGGGCGCTACAATGCTTGCTACTTTGTATCAGCTTGGAATCACACCTTCAAACAGCCGTCCACGGGTAAGCAATGATAATCCGTATGCGGAGAGTCTTTTCAAGACACTTAAGTATCGCCCGAACTATCAACCAAAGGGATTCGAGACACTTGAAGAAGCACGTGAATGGGTCAGACTGTTTGTAAAATGGTACAATCACGATCATCATCATAGTGGCCTAAAATTCCTGACGCCATATCAGCGCCGCAGCGGTCGCTCAGAGGAGATTCTTGCTAAGCGTCATGAGGTCTACGAAGCTGCCAAAGCAGCGCATCCTGAACGTTGGAATGGGCGCGCAACCAGAGATTGGAGTCTGCCGGATACCGTGTACCTTAACCCGGATAAAAACTATGAAGTGACTGAGGTAGTTGACGATGCGGAGGCTGCAGCGTCATAGTCTTCCTTCATTCTGGTTGACTGCTCAAGACTCTGTGCCTGACATAATTGTCAATGGATGTTACACATCAGCGAAGCTGCTTGCCATTGATAATTATGTCAGGTGCAGAGTAGAATCCCAAAACCTGAATGAAAAAAATAAAATTTTACTGACAACTACCTTGACAATCAGCGGGTGTAGACTGGGATTTGAGTTCGGATACTTCATTCTGTAGCTGAGTTACTGTCTGTGTGAGAGTAGTAATTGCTTCTTCTAATTGTTTCATGTCTAATGTAGTGTTCAATTCGTTATGTCTATATTTTGAGATGATATCCCATGTCCAATCCATGAATAAGTTTGCGTTCTTTTGTCTTGACCAACGGCATATTTCCATGATTCCTCTTTCGGTATAGTAAACACGCTCAGTTATTAGATTGTCATTCTGTTCTCGACTAGCCCCATTTTGGGTACTGTCGAAAGTTTTATCTTTGATGCGAATACATAATTCATCTAATCTATCCTTATGTTTAAGATGAATTTTACGAATTGCTTTTGATGGATCTGCATATTCCAGTGCCTGACCAATCTGTTCTCTTGTAAGAAGGATATCATCATTCATATTCCTATAGAAGTTGCATGGTAGATTATTGAATGTTTCTGTTGTGATTAATTTTAAGTTGCTCATAATAAGTTCTCCTTTATCTGGTGTGTTTTAGTTTCTACATATTTATTCTCTGTTTGTAAGCAAAAAAATAAGACAGATGAAATTAATCATCTGCCTTAATATGATTTTTATTGTTCAATTTACTTCTGCCTCTTTTCCAGCGGGAACAATATTTTCTGCCACCAGCCAATTAGATTCCGGCTTGGCTATCAATCTTGCA
>CAVBGZ010000029.1:0-21736 GCA_963595075.1 Waltera intestinalis | reverse complement strand
AAGATTGGCAATTGCCAATGCAAAAAGCATTGGTTGCTAATCTTTTTTTTGAAGCTTCAACACGAACACATTTTTCATTTGAAAGTGCACAACACCAATTAGGATGCCAAGTCGCAGATTTTGCTGCATCCGCATCCAGTGTCACAAAAGGAGAAACCCTTTACGATACAGTAAAAACATTTGAAATGATTGGCTATGACTTAGTAGTTATTCGCCATCCACAAGATGAATATTTTAAAGAATTAGAAAATATAAATATTCCAATTATTAATGCCGGAGACGGAGCAGGAAATCATCCAAGCCAATGTTTGTTGGATTTACTAACTCTACAAAATGAATTCCATACATTATCTGGATTGAAAGTAGTCATCTGTGGAGATATTCTACATTCAAGAGTTGCCGCAAGTAATAAAGAAACACTTGAAAGACTTGGATCACAAGTTGTATTTGCTGGACCAAAAGAATGGGAAAGAGAAGGCTATCCAACTATGGACTTTGATCAAGCCATTGAATGGGCCGATGCCGTAATGATGCTAAGAATTCAACTTGAAAGAGGAGCCGGAATGGCAGGTATGACCAAAGAAGAATATCTTCAAACTTATGGTTTGACAAAAGAAAGATATGCACGCATGCAAGATCATGCGATTGTCATGCATCCAGCCCCAGTAAATCGAGGCATTGAAATTGATTCTGACTTAGTAGAAGCAGAAAAGTCTAGAATCTTTGAACAAATGCACAATGGAATGCTTGTACGAAAAGCCATTATTAAACGAGGCTTTGGAATAGCTCCATTCAAGGAGGACTAGTATGCGCCTAATTAAAAATGGAAATGTACTCATCAATGATACATTAGAAAAAAAAGATATTTTAATTGAAGAAGGTAAAATTAGTAAAATTGAAGATCATATTGAAGCGGATTGTGAAACAATGGATGCTTCAGGACTTACAGTATTACCAGGACTAGTCGATGTTCACGTTCACTTTAGAGAACCAGGACATTGTGAAAAAGAAACCATTCATACAGGAAGTAAGGCAGCCGCTCATGGTGGCTTCACAAGTGTATTCGCAATGCCAAACGTCATTCCTTTCCCAGATGATGTACAAACAATTATTGAATATAAAAAGTTAATTGAAGAACAATCGGTGATTCATACATACCCATACGCATGTATCACCAGTGAAGAAGCCAGTAAAGAAGTGGTCGATATGAAAGCCATTAAAGAATTAGGTGTTCACTGGTTTAGTGATGATGGAGTTGGAGTAGCTACATCAGAAATTATGGCCGAAGCTATGAAAAAGGCAAAAGAAAACGACTGCATGATCGTAGCCCATACAGAAGATATGTCCTATCGAAAACCTGGAGCGAGCGTTCATGAAAGTGAAGTCACAAAATCAAAGGGTTGGCTAGGCATCCCTAGTGCTTGTGAAAGTGCCCAATTGATTCGTGATTTAAAATTAACAGAAGAAATTGGCAATGCCTATCATGCATGTCATATTAGCGCAAAAGAAAGTGTAGAAGCCTTGAAAGAGGCGAAATCAAAAGGAGCCAATGTAACGGCAGAAGTAACCGTACATCACTTGTTACTAGAAGATAAAGATGTGCAAGGACCTAATTGGAAAATGAATCCACCATTAAGAAGTCATGAAGATCGTATGTCTTTAATTGAAGGCTTAGAAAATGGAAGCTTGGACTTCATTGCCAATGACCATGCTCCACATACATCAAAAGAAAAGAAACAACCAATGGATAAAGCACCATTTGGCATTGTATCTTTAGAATCAGCATTTAGTTTATTGTATACAGAATTTGTATATCGCCAAAAACGATGGAGCTTAGCCCAACTTGTTAATTGGATGTCTTCAGCACCCGCAAAACGATTTGGACTTGAAAAGGTTGGAAAAATTGAAGAAGGCTATAAGGCTGATTTAGTACTTGTAGATTTAGAACATGAATCTCTAGTAGATATTGATACATTTGAATCTATGGGTAAAAATACACCATTCAACGGATGGAGCGTACATGCACAAGTAAAAGAAACACTTGTGGATGGAAAAACAGTTTGGAAAGGATAGTTTATGGAAAGATTATTAATTTTAGAAGATGGAAGCGTATATCGTGGTACAGCTTTCGGTAGTGATAATTTTCAAATTGGAGAATTGGTATTCAATACTTCAATGACAGGATATCAAGAAATACTAACAGATAATTCCTATTGTGGACAAATCGTTATGATGACATATCCACTAATCGGAAACTATGGAATCAACCGTGACGACAATGAAAGTATGATTCCATGCGTTTTTGGATTTGTGATCAAAGACTATTGTGAACATCCAAGCAACTTTAGATGTACAGAAACATTGGATGATTTCTTAGTACGATCAAACATTCCAGGAATTTATGGTGTAGATACACGTGCTATCACAAAGAAAATTCGTAGTACAGGAACTATGAAAGCTGTCATGGCTAATGTAGATGCCGATGTCGATGCCGTTGTTAGTGCATTAAAGGCAGCTGATTTCTTACACGATCAAGTAAAACGTGTATCGACAAATAAAGTATTCCCAATCCCAAATCGTGGACATAAAGTTGTATTAATGGATTTTGGAGCAAAACTTGGTATTGTTCGTGAACTATCTAAACGTGGATGTGACTTAATTGTTGTTCCATATGATACACCAGCAAGTACAATCTTATCGTATGAACCCGATGGTGTTATGTTGTCAAATGGTCCTGGAGATCCAGAAGATGTAACAGTTGCGATTGAAACAATTAAAGAATTGATTCCACAAACTGTTGTGTTTGGAATTTGTCTAGGTCACCAATTGATTTCTTTGGCATGCGGAGCCAAAACTTATAAATTAAAATTTGGACATCGTGGAGCCAACCATCCTGTTGTGAACTTGGCTACAGGAAAAGTTGAAATCACTTCTCAAAACCATGGTTTTGCGGTTGATATCGATAGCTTAGAAAATACACGTCTAGAAATGACACATCAGGCCTTAAATGATAAGAGTTGTGAAGGGGTTCGTCATAAAGATTATCCTTGTTTCGCCGTGCAATATCACCCAGAAGCAAGTGCTGGACCAGAAGATTCACGTTATTTATTTGATCAATTTATTGAGTTAATGGAAAAGGAGAAAAAACATGCCTAAACGTACAGATATACATAAAATTTTAGTCATTGGTTCTGGACCAATTATTATTGGTCAGGCCGCCGAATTTGATTATGCGGGTTCGCAAGCATGTCAATCTCTTAGAGAAGAAGGATATGAAGTTATCTTAATTAACTCCAATCCAGCAACAATTATGACCGATTCAGCCATTGCGGATCGTGTATATATTGAACCTTTAACAGTCGATTTTGCGAAAAGAGTCATCATCAAAGAAAGACCCGATGCGATTTTAGGGTCATTAGGTGGACAAACAGGATTAAACTTAGTTGTTGAACTTCATGAAGATGGAATCTTAGATGATTTTGGTGTTGAAATCTTAGGTACAGATTTACACGCAATCAATCGTGCAGAAGATCGTGAATTATTCCGTGCTTTGATGCAAGAAATCAAAGAACCTGTACCAGAAAGTTCTATCGTTCATACAGTAGAAGAAGCTGTAGAATTTGCGAATCGTGAAGGCTATCCATTGGTTGTTCGTCCTGCCTATACTTTAGGTGGTACTGGTGGAGGTTTTGCGGATAATGAAGAAGAATTACGCGAAATTGCCGATGCAGGTTTAAAAATCAGTCCTGTACACCAATGTTTGATTGAACAAAGTATTGCGGGATATAAAGAAATTGAATATGAAGTTATGCGTGATGCGAAAGACAACGCTATCGTAGTATGTAACATGGAAAACATTGATCCAGTTGGTGTACATACAGGAGATAGTACGGTTGTTGCACCTGTTCAAACTTTGACAGACCAAGAAAACCAAATGTTACGTAACGCATCTTTAAAGATCATTCGTGCCTTAAAAATTTGTGGTGGATGTAACGTACAGTTGGCTTTAAATCCAAAAAGCTTTAAATACTATGTCATTGAAGTAAACCCTCGTGTATCTCGTTCTTCTGCTTTGGCAAGTAAGGCCACAGGATATCCAATCGCAAAAATCAGTGCGAAATTAGCCGTTGGTTTAGGTCTTGATGAAATTATCAACCCAATCACAAAGACAAGTTATGCATGTTTTGAACCTGCATTAGATTATATTGTTACAAAATTTGCACGTTTCCCATTTGATAAATTCCCAAGTGCCGATCGTCATTTAGGAACACAAATGAAGGCAACAGGTGAAGTTATGTCTATTGGACGTACGTTTGAAGAATCTTTCTTAAAGGCTGTGCGTTCTTTGGAAATGAAAGTGGATCATATCTATAAAAAAGATTTTGTCGGCATGACAAAAGAGGAATTGTTAGATAAAATCAAACTTCAAGATGATGAAAGAATTTTTGCGATTGCGCAATGGTTAAGAGATGGCTATGACTTAGAAACAATTGTCAATTTGACAAAAATTGATGAATTCTTCTTATATCATTTATTAAAGATTATTGATCTAGAAAAGAAAATGATGGAACATGTTAAGGATGTTCAAGTTTTAAAAGAATTAAAAGAAAATGGATTTGCGGATAGCTACATTGCTCGTAATTGGGATATGTCTGAATTTGACTTATACAATTTACGTAAAGAAAATGGTATTATTCCTGTTTATAAGATGGTTGATACTTGTGCGGGTGAATTCAGTTCAGCTACACCATATTTCTATTCAACATATGAACAAGAAAATGAATCTGAATGTTCAGATCGTAAAAAGATTGTCGTATTAGGTTCAGGCCCAATTCGTATTGGTCAGGGTGTAGAGTTTGATTATGCGACAGTGCATTGTGTTCAAACACTTCGTGAAGAAGGATATGAAGCCATCGTTATCAACAATAACCCAGAAACTGTTTCTACCGATTTCTCTATTAGTGATAAGTTGTATTTTGAACCATTGACGACTGAAGATGTAATGCATGTGATTGATTTAGAAAAACCATTAGGTGTTGTGGTTCAATTTGGTGGACAGACAGCCATTAACTTGGCAGAGTCATTAGTTGAGCATGGTGTAAAGATTTTAGGTACATCTTTACATTCCATTGATTTGGCAGAGGACCGTCATGAATTTGAGAACATGCTTCATAAATTAGAGATTCCTCAACCAAAAGGGGAAACAGCTGTTACAGTTGATGAGGCTTTAGTCATTGCCAATAAGATTGGTTATCCAGTATTAGTTCGTCCAAGCTATGTTCTTGGTGGACGTGCAATGGAAATTGTTCATAATGATGATGAATTAAGAGTTTATATGGCTACGGCTGTAAAAGAGATTAGTCATGATGCGCCAATCTTAGTTGATAAGTATATTGTGGGTAAAGAGCTTGAAATTGATGCGATTGCCGATGGTGAAAATGTATATATTCCAGGTGTTATGGAACATATCGAGCGTGCCGGAATTCACTCTGGAGACTCTATTAGTGTATATCCAACACAAATTATCAATGAAGAAGTCAAGAAAACCATTATTGATTATGGATTGAAGATTGGTAAAGGATTTGAGTTTGTCGGCCTTTACAACATTCAATTTATTGTTGATAAAGACAATAATGTTTATGTATTAGAGGTAAATCCTCGTTCAAGTCGTACAGTGCCATTCTTATCAAAGATTACAGGTGTGCCAATGTCTCAGATTGCGACAAAGTGTGTGCTTGGACAAAGTATTGTGGATCAAGGATTAACACCAGGCTATCATCCTGAAGAAAAGAATCGTGTATTCGTTAAGGCTCCAGTATTCTCATTCGCAAAATTGCGTAGTGTAGATACAGTTTTAGGCCCTGAAATGAAGTCAACAGGTGAAGCTTTAGGTGGAGATGTGAACTTAGAAAAGGCATTATATAAGGCTTTGGTTGCCAGCGGTGTCAACATTCCAATGCATGGTAGTGTCTTATTAACGATTGCGGATGAAAATAAACAAGAAGCTTTAGATATCGCAAAACGTTTCTATACAATTGGTTATGGTATTTATGCGACGGCTGGAACCGCAAAATTCTTAGAGGATAACGGTTTGTTTGTGCATGTAGCTGCCAAAGTCAATGAAGAGAGCGATAAAGAAAATGTATTAGATATCATTCGTCATGGTCATGTAAATTTTGTGATTAATACAATGTCGAATAAGGATAATACTACGAGTGAAGATGGTTTCTTGATTCGTCGTGTTTCTGCTGAAAACAATATTTCTTGTATGACAAGTTTAGATACAGCCAATGCTTTATTGAAGGTATTAGAATCGCAATCTTTCTCAATGATTTCAATGAATGAAATGGGGAAATAGTATGCAGGAATTTGCGAAGATTATTTCAAATGTAGAAATCGCAAAAGATATTTGGAAAATGGAATTGAAGACAGGTTTAGCTAAGTTGGCTAAGCCTGGTCAATTCATTGAGATTACGGTTCCAGGTTTCTATTTGCGTCGTCCGATTTCGATTAGTGAGATTAAAGAGGAAAGTTTAGTTATCATTTATAAAGTTTTAGGTCATGGTACAGATAAAATGACTACTTTATCGGGTGAATTGGATATTTTCGGTCCATTAGGAAATGGTTTTCCAATTGAAGATAAAGAGGAAGTCATTTTGATTGGTGGAGGCGTTGGTGTTCCACCATTGTATGAGACGGCTAAACAATATTTAAATAAAGGAACAAAAGTTCATGTTGTTCTTGGTGCCAATGATAAGAATAGTGTTTTCTATGTGGATGAATTTAAAGCTTTAGGTTGTTCTACTTATGTGGCAACGATGGATGGTTCTTTAGGTACAAAGGGTACAGCTTTAGATGCGATTAAAGAAAACAATATTACTTGTGATTTTGTATTGAGTTGTGGTCCTTTACCTATGTTGAAGGCAATCAATGATCAATATAAGAATGGATATATTTCTTTAGAGGCTCGTATGGCTTGTGGACTTGGAGCTTGTATGGGTTGTGTTGTTAAGGATGTAGAGGGACATTCAATGCGTGTATGTAAGGATGGCCCTGTATTCGAGATTGGAAAGGTGGCTTTATAATGGATATTTCAGTAAAACTGCCAGGATTAAATTTAAAGAATCCAATCATTCCTGCGAGTGGTTGTTTTGGGTTTGGGAAAGAATATGCCGAACTTTATGATTTAAGTGTATTAGGTGGTATTGCGATTAAATCGGCTACGCCTAAGGAGCGTTTTGGAAATCCTACACCAAGAATTGCGGAAACGCCAATGGGTATGTTGAATGCGATTGGTTTACAGAATAAGGGTGTGGATTCCATTATTGAAAATGAGCTTCCTTTCTTGGCAAAATATGATACAGAGATCATGGCGAATGTTGCGGGTGCTTGTGAAGAAGATTATGTCGAGGTCATTAAGAAATTAAATGATCAACCTGTTATTAAGGCGTATGAATTAAATATTTCATGTCCAAATGTGAAGCATGGTGGTATTGGTTTGGGTACAAAGCCAGAACTTGCTGCTCATGTGACTCGTGTTTGTAAAGAGGCAGCGACAAAGCCTGTTTATGTAAAGCTTTCTCCGAATGTAACAGATATTGTTGAGATTGCCAAAGCGGTTGAAGAAGCGGGTGCAGATGGTCTTGTATTGATTAATACACTCATGGGGATGCGTATTAATTTAAAGACTGGAAAACCATTACTTGCCAATGTCACAGGTGGTCTTTCTGGTCCTGCCATTAAGCCGGTTGCGTTAAGAATGGTGTATCAGGTTGCGCAAGCTGTAAATATTCCTGTCATTGGTGTGGGTGGTATCACTTGTGCTGAGGATGTTTTAGAGTTCTTAAATGCGGGGGCAAGCGCTGTTGAGGTGGGTGCACAGAATTTTGTGGATCCTTATGTTTGTCCAAAGATTATTGAAGAATTGCCTGGGGTACTAGAAAAGTATGGATATAAAAATATAAAAGATGCGGTCGGAAGGAGTTTTAGAGATGAGTAGAACGATTGTAGCACTTGATTTTTCAAGTAAAGAAGAGGTTGTTGATTTTTTAAAACAGTTTGATGAACCAATTTATGTAAAGATTGGTATGGAACTTACGTATGCGTGTGGTTTAGAGATGGTAAAGACAGTGAAGGATATGGGACATCATATTTTCTTGGATCTTAAATTGCATGATATTCCAAACACAGTTAAGGGTGGAATGAAAAACTTGGCGAATTTAGGTGTCGATATTGTGAATGTTCATTGTGCTGGTGGTATTGCGATGATGAAGGCAGCTATCGATGGTTTAAATGAAGGTGCCAAAGATGGTAAACGTCCTCTTTGTATTGGAGTAACTCAATTAACTTCCACTTCTAAGGAAGCTATGAATAACGAATTGGGTATAGATGGCGAAGTAATTGATTGTGTTATCAAATATGCGAAGAATGCGAAAGTTGCAGGTCTTGATGGTGTTGTTTGTTCCGTGCATGAGGCAAAGGCAATTCATGAGGCTTGTGGAAATGACTTCTTAACAGTGACTCCTGGTATTCGTTTGGCAAGTGATTCTAAGGATGATCAAAAGCGTGTGGCAACACCTGATTTTGCGAAAGAACAAGGTTGTGATTATATCGTTGTTGGTCGTTCAATCACAAAGAGTGAAAATCCTGTTGAAACATATAAATCAATTGAAGCAACAATGTCAAAGTAAGGTGATCAATTCACCTTCTTTTTTTGTATAATGAAATTAGGGAGGTGTCTATTATGACTTACAAAAATGTAGAAATTAATAGAGACAATATGACTTATACAATAGAAGAGGGAACGTATAATATCAAGGACATAAAGAAAATGGTATTGTGTTTAGAACAGGCGAGTTTTAAAGGAAAGACAAAACCATTCTTGCATAAGGTGATTCCTGGTACTTCATTTTTTAGCGCAATGGAACCTAAATTATATGTAGGTATTCAGATCAATGATGATTTGGCAATCTATATTTCGGATGTTCCTGTTCTCTATAATTCAGACTTGTATTTAAGGGATGTGGAAGAAGCGAATAGAATTATAAGAGCTTTAAGTAAATGATCTATGATGTCGGAAAAAGTGTAGAGATATGTTTAAATCATCCCAGAAAAAATGTTGGGTTTTATCTGAATCATGTCCGAAAAAATGTGAATTTATATAGAAAACTGGTCCGAAAAAGTGTTATATTACTTATGTGAGTAGGTGATACGTATGTTTAGAATGGCTATAAATTCGTTAATAGAATGGAAAAACAAGCAGAATCGTAAGCCTTTGATTTTAATGGGGGCTAGACAGGTTGGAAAAACTTGGCTTATGAAGGAGTTTGGAAAAGAACAGTATGCCAAGGTCGCATATATTTCTTTTTACAATAATCGAAGAATGAATGAAGTATTTGAAATGGATTTTGATATTAAACGAATTCTAATGGAGCTAAGTATTGAATCTTCTGTTACTATTACGCCAAAGGATACTTTAATTATTTTAGATGAGATCCAAAATGTACCTAAGGCTTTAGAGTCTTTAAAATACTTTTGTGAAGATTCTCCAGAATATCATGTTGTTGCGGCAGGCTCCTTGTTGGGTGTTGCGGTACATGAAGGAATTTCTTATCCTGTTGGAAAAGTGGACATGTTGGATTTACATCCTTTAAATTTTAGAGAGTTTTTGTATGCGATGGATGAAAAAGGATTGGTGGATGCATTAAACACAAAAGATTTTTCGCTTATTGATCATTTTTCGGATAAATATTTATTTTGGTTGAAAAATTATTATTATGTAGGTGGCATGCCAGAAGCGGTCAATGCGTTTAGAAATAATAAGGATTATAGAGAAGTTCGTCACATACAGAATGACATTTTAAAACAGTATGAATTAGATTTTGGAAAGCATATTGATGAAAGAACACTTCCTAGAGTTCGTATGGTGTGGCAATCGATTCCAATTCAACTTGCGAAAGAAAATAAGAAGTTCTTTTTTGGAAAAATCAAAAAGGGCGCAAGAAGCGGTGATTTTGAGATTGCGATTCAATGGTTATTAGATAGTGGTCTTATTCATAAGGTAAACCGAGTGAATGAACCACATTTACCTATAAAGGCTTATATAAATTTATCGGCATATAAACTCTTTATGGTAGACGTTGGACTTTTAGGTGCGTTAAGTGATTTACCCGCAAAAACGATTTTGGAAAGTAATTCTATTTTTGTGGAATTCAAAGGAGCATTGACGGAGCAATATGTTTTGCAGCAACTCATTTCAGATACAGAATATACACCTTATTACTATGGAACGGAAAAGGCAACGTTTGAACAGGATTTTTTGATTCAAATGGAAGATTTAGTTGTTCCTATTGAAGTAAAGGCAGAAGGAAATATTCATTCTAAAAGTCTTAAAGCCTATTATGATAAGTATCATTGTCAAAAGGCAATTCGTTTTTCTACATTAAAATATGTGAATCAAGGCTGGATGGAAAACATTCCATTGTATGCGATTTGCACAATATAAAAAAAGGTTGGGAATGACTCTCAACCTATTATGCTGGTATCCATTTTGTTTCCCATCTCTTTTTTGAGCTATTCCATAAACGTTTGTATAGCTTACCATTTACAATCTTATACTTCCATACTTTTAAATCTGCCCTTGGGTGAATTGTATTAGTATTTTGATTTGCATACAATGCTGTTGGTGATGTAAATAATGTTGCAATAGATAGCAGTATTACGAATAATGTTTTTTTCATTTAATTGTTCTCCTTTGAGTTATCAAATATTTGAAGATGGTTGAATTCTTTTGAATGAGGATTTTCTATGGTAGCATCCATTCCATCAAAATGAAGTTTGTAAGTACCATCTTTTTCTTTTGTGATATAACCATTTTTAAAATCATTTAATTCATAATATTGAGCATTATTTTCTGGCTCGAAATATGCTTCGAAAATAATTGAATTGGCGCAAAATGGGATAATAACGAGTATACATAATAACAATTTGTTTGTTTTGTTTTTAAAGTTGTTTTCTATTAAATAGTTAATTCGATAGTTTAATATGTTTTTGTTTTCATCAATAAAATTTGCGGATAGGTATTTATTTGTTGAATCATTTTTTAATACCATTTTCTTTTGAATTGATATAAGGCTTTGTATATATTCAAATGCTTTTTGATTTGATAAAGTATCCGTGAGTTGGCTATCAACACGCAATTCTAATAATAATCGCATTTGTTTTTTGTAAATATACACAAATGGATTCCACCAATAAATGATATTAAGAATGTTAACAAGATGTTTAATGAGTATATCATGATTTTTTATGTGTTGGGATTCATGAGCCAAAATATAAGTGAATTCCTGGGTTGAGTAAGGATATGTAGGTAGAAATATAGCTTTTTTTGTCGCAAATAATGTGGGCACATGGATGCTTTTTGCCTGATATATTGGATATTCACAGTTTGTATTGTGAACTAAGTTTGATGTAGCTATTAATTTATTAACACTTTTATTTAGTTTAAAAAGCACAAAAATATAGTGAATGAACAAAAATATAGCTACAAAAATCCATGTAAACAATAGAATATGACTAAATAACCAATTTTTATAAACAGGAGCTAGTAATATATTTTGTATGGAATTCATTATAATTGGAAATTTTATTGTATAAGTAAAGATGAATTCAACCGGAAAAAGCAATCTAAAAAATATGATTACAGATAAAACGGATAAGAAATCTATTCGGAAGAAATGATAGTTTTTCTTGTTTTTTAAAAGTGCATTAAAAATTAAAATCAAAATACCACTGATTATAAAAGTTATAAATATTGATGATGAAGATATTTGCATAGAATTACTTGAGATTTTTTATTTTTTCTTCAATCATTTTTTCTAATTGAAGAATAGATTCTAAATCGTTACTTTCATTTACAAAATGTGTTGCCAAATCAAAATTTGTTTTCATATTTATAAACATTTGTATGTGTTCTGCTTGGGAAATTAGTGGTGTATATTCTCGCATTAATGTTTTTCCTTGTTGAACAATTCTTTCAACTTTAATGTATTTTTTTGTCAATAGTCTTTGAAGAACTTGTTGAATCGTATAGATACTAACATCTTCTTTGAATTGTTCTTTGATAGCACTTGCAGCCAATGGTTGTTCGGAATTCCATAAAACTTCCATTACTTGATCTTCTCTTTTTGTTAATCTCATTTGTATCACCTGTAAAGATAATAACATATCTTTTGTATAAACAACAACGGTTAAAATAAAATATAAACGCTTGCTAAAAATAACAATAGATGATATAAAAGAATTAAAGATAACGTTATCAAAGAAGGAGAAGGAAAAAATGAAGAAAATTTTATGCTTTTTCATAATGACTGTTATTAGTTTTAGCACAATTCCAATCTATGCAAATGATGAAATTAATGATCAGTATTATGATTATACAACCGAAGAAAAAAATAATGTTATTAATTCAGTTTTAAATAATAATTATTATAAAGAATTAAAATCTAGCTATTCTGATTCAATGGACATTAAAAAATTAACTGACACGGATTATGGTACAGTATACACTGTTGTATTGGAATCTATACAAAAAAATGGAAATGGATATCTTATTTTAATTGAAGATGAAAATTATTCAGTTTTGGAATGTATAGAGAGCAAATATTCAGATTTTACGATAAAAATAAAATCTTTAACCAATGGTGAGGAAAATTTATTGGTTAATGATGCAGGATATGCACGTTCAACTAATTGTAAAACTTGGACATGTGTTAAATATGATCATTACAACGGAAGTTTTAGTGCAGTTTGTGCTGGTGCTATGGGTGGCCTTTGTGCAAATATAGCATCAATAACTAAATTAGGTGGACTGGTATGCTCAGCTGGTATTGTTTTAGCATGTTATGCACCGCCTTATAAGATATGTGCAAAAGGAGTATGGAAACCAGTATGCGCATTGTAACGGAAAGAAATATAAAAATCATTTCTCTAATAGGAGTGGTTATTTTAATTGCTTCGATTATTTTGATAAAGCCAGTTGATGAAATTTATCATTGGGAAGAGATTCCTTACTCAAGTGCTGAAAAACTTTCTGAATCTATGAATAGTTCTTATATAATATTTAAGAAGAGTTCTTGTGAGTATTGCTCCAAATTAATGAAAAAGTTTAAAAATCAGGCGAAAATTCAAAATTTATCAGTTTATATTGTAGAAACATCGAAAATGACTAAAAAAGAAAAAAATGAATATTTAGATTTATTTGGTTGTGAATATGTACCTGTAATTTATAGAATAAAAAATAAGAAAATAATAAATCAATTGATTGGAGATACGACGAACAATGAAATCAAAAAATTCATTCAAGAAACTAGATAGTAATCTTTATTTAATCTTACTAAATTTTGTGATTTTGGTTTACACTTTTTTGAAATCTAGTAACATAGAGTCTTATATCTTTGTGATTATACCTATTATTATTTTAAATTTAGTATTGTTAGAGTATAAGTCTAAGAAATATAAATATAATAAAATATGTTCTTGTTACATATTTGAAGAGTCAGCTAATCTTGTTTTTATAAATTGCATGCAAATATATTTGATCGCATTTGCATCATTTATTTATCTTTTTTTAACGAATAGTTTAAATCTTAACGCTTTAATAATTTTTATGTTTATCTGTATTTTTAATTTATATTATATGAAAAAAAGGAGAAAAAAATATGTTTAGAAACAATAAAAAAGTTATTTATATACTGACATCTACAATTTTAACGCTATCACTATGTGTTATGCCTATGTTTGCATATGGTAGAAAATTGGTTGGAAGAACAGTAAATGGTTCTTTCTCATGGTCTGCATATAGTTTTACCTATTCTTTTCGTGCAACGGCTGGTTTGACATACAATAATTCAAATAATTTAACTGGAATTTCAGATTTATCCTTTACAGGTGTTTCTTGTAAATCTTCAAATACTGCTGTCGCAGGCTCTATTATTCCTAGACAAACAAGGAAAACTTATTCAGGAAAAACGGCTACTTATGTAGTAACATTGACTAGAACGGCCCAAGGATTTTATTCAGATAAGGTAAACTATACACTGACTTATAAATCAACAGATTCTGGTACACCATATTCATTGGATGAAGATGAGGTTGATTATATTTTAGTTGATGTAGTAGAGAGCGCACCATATGACGTTCAGATCTTAAATTAATTAAAAATATAATAAATACTTAATTGAGCTCGATTTTTCAAAGATATGTAATTTGTAGTAAATTTGACATTTTAATCATTTAAACTGTTTTGCGAAAAATCTAGAAAAAAACAAAGGAGAAAGTGATATGAATGACAAGTATAGAAAAGTAATAAATAAACTGAATTCAGACAATCAACATTTAAATGATGCACACAAATCAATGATTGGATACTCTAAAGGAATGATATTGATAGGAATTTTGTTTGTGCTGTTACTTTTGATTTTGTATATATAAAAAAAAGGTTGGGAATCACTCTCAACCTATTATTGTATATGTTTATCTTTGAATTGAAGACGAGCTAAAGCACGAGCCATTGCCATCTGAGACATTTGATACTCACGCTGAGATTGTTTCTGACGCATTCTTTCTTTTGCTCTTTCCAAAGCTTCTTTGGCACGCCTTTCATCCAACTCTTCTTGCGTTTCACATGTATCCACTAAAACTTCAGCCTTGTTATTCGCAAAAACCATTGTACCCATACCACTAACGACTACGATTTCTTCGCCATCCTCTTTACGAATCTTTAATTCGCCAGGCGTAATCGCAAAAATCGTATTGATGTGGTTGGCAAGAAATTGTTTACTTCCAATCGGTGTATGAATGGTTAATACTTGGGCTTTCCCATTATAGAACACATGATCACTCGCAAGAATTTGTAAGTCAAACAAAGCAGCCATAACTATACTTCTTTCGCTTTTTCGACAACCTCTTCAATCGTACCTACATTGAAGAAGGCAGCCTCTGGATATTGATCCATTTCACCATCAAGAATCGCTTTGAAGCCCTTGATTGTATCTTGTAAAGGAACATATTTTCCTGGAATCGAAGTAAATTGTTCTGCAACATGGAATGGCTGAGCCATAAAGTTACGTAAACGACGCGCTCTGGCAACAACAGTCTTATCTTCATCAGACAATTCTTCCATACCTAAAATTGCGATAATATCTTGTAGCTCTTTATACTTTTCTAGATATTGAAGAACACGTTGAGCTGTTTGGTAATGTTCTTTACCCACAATATCTTCTTGTAGAATTCTTGAACTTGATTCAAGAGGATCTACGGCAGGATAAATACCTTGCTCAACAACCTTTCTTGATAATACGGTAGTCGCATCCAAATGCTCAAATGTTGTAGCTGGAGCTGGATCGGTCAAATCATCCGCAGGAACATAAACTGCTTGAACCGATGTAACAGAACCATCTTTTGTAGAGGCAATACGCTCCTGAAGTTGTCCCATTTCATTCGCTAAAGTTGGCTGATATCCTACTGCACTAGGCATACGTCCTAATAATGAAGATACTTCACTTCCGGCCTGAACAAAACGGAAGATGTTGTCGATAAATAATAAGACATCTTTATGTTCTACATCTCTAAAATATTCAGCCATTGTAAGTCCTGTTTCCGCAACACGCATACGCGCTCCTGGAGACTCATTCATTTGACCAAATACTAAGGCTGTATTTTCAATAACACCAGATTCGCTCATCTCAGTATATAAGTCATTACCTTCACGACTTCTTTCTCCAACACCAGTAAAGATAGAATATCCACCATGCTCACTGGCAATATTACGAATCAACTCTTGAATCAATACGGTCTTACCAACACCGGCACCACCGAATAAACCAATCTTACCACCTTTGGCATAAGGGGCTAACAAGTCAATAACCTTAATACCTGTTTCCAATACTTCTGTAACTGGAGATTGATCTTCAAATTTAGGTGGCTTT
The DNA here is from genome assembly GCA_963595075.1 of Waltera intestinalis. Lineage (GTDB taxonomy): Bacteria > Bacillota_I > Bacilli_A > Erysipelotrichales > Erysipelotrichaceae > Holdemanella. The sequence continues at coordinate 5,750 of CAVBGZ010000029.1, read as the reverse complement.
CTATGAATAGGCCAATATGTATCTGTATCAATGGCTTCTTTTCCATCAATTGTATCGCCTAATACATTAAATAAACGTCCTAAGTTTTGTTTGCCTACAGGAACCTCGATTCCCATACCCTGAGAAAGTACAGGCATATCTCTTTGAAGACCTTCACTAGGTGACATCATGATACAACGTACAGTATCTGAACCGATATGTTGTACAACTTCCATAATGGCTTTTTTACCATGATTATCTACTTGTAAAGCAGTATTAATAAAGGGTAGAGGTGTTTCATCAAAGTGAACATCGACAACAGGCCCCATTACTTGTGTAATTTTTCCTATTTGCATGTGGCTTGTGCACTCCTTTCTTTTTGTTGCTTACGAGCCTTGGCACCGCCAGCAACCTCTGTAATTTCTTGTGTAATTCTTGCTTGTCTTTCACGATTGTATTGTAAAGACAAGCTTGATAATAATTCTTCTCCATTTTTATTGGCAGAATCCATCGCCTGCATACGCGCAAAATTTTCGGCCGCAAACGATTCAACCAATGCACTATAAATATATCCAGCCAAATAATCTGGAATCACTGTATTTAATAATTCTTCTGGACTTGGATCCAACTGAAAATGAATATCACTCCTCAAACCAGCAACCTCAACCCCTTTATCCAAACGGTTTAAAGGGAGTAATTGTTCAATATCTGGTTCGAATTGATTTTTAGAATCCATCTTTGTATAAATCATATACACTTCATCAATCTCTTTATTAAAGAAGAGCTCTAACATTTTACTCGCAATCTGTCTAGCTCGAGGTAATGTTGGCTTTTGAGCTGTGTATAAAAAGTTCTCCTCAATAGGAATATGTCTTTTTAAGAAATATTGACGGCCCACCTCACCAATCATGTATAATTGGCTGTTTTTGTTGTGTTTAATCAATTGTTCTGTAATTTTTAAGACATTGTGATTGTATGAACCAGCCAAACCTTTATCGCCCGTTACACAAATGTAGGCCACTTTTTGATTTTCTACATCGATCGATTTTCTCTCATCCAAATAAGGATGGTGGAAATCTTCAGGAAGACTCTTTAAAATGGTAAGAATCACCTTTCTTAATGTATAAAAATAGGGTTCTGTATTTGCTAAACTTTGTTTGGCTGTATTCATCTTTGTAGAAGAAATCATATACATAGCTTTCGTGATTTTCATTGTTGATTGAATCCCATTCATTCTATTTTTGATTTCTTTGATTTGAGACATGATTAGTTTCCTCGATATTCTTGAGCGGCCTTAATGATACGATCTTTCAAATTATCATCTAATACTTTTGTAGTATTGATCTCACTCGCAAATTCAGGATGTTTTTCATTCATCCACGCAAGAATTTGATTTTGATCCTCTTTAAGGTTGCCAATTTCGACACCACTAAATAAGTCGGCATCCGCAATCACCAAAGATAAAATTTGATCACTTTGTGACATAGGATGGTTTAATGGTTGTTTTAAAAGTTCCATTAAGATTTGTCCATGATTCAATTGTTTCTTTGTAGACTCATCCAAATCACTCGCAAATTGGGTGAATTCTTTCATTTCACGATATTGTGCTAAATCAATACGCAATGATCCAGAAGCTTTTTTCATGGCTTTGGTTTGGGCAGCACCACCAACACGGCTGACACTCAAACCAACGTTAACGGCCGGTCTTTGTCCTTCAAAGAATAAATCACTTTCCAAGAAGATTTGTCCATCGGTAATGGAAATTACGTTTGTAGGAATATAGGCACTTACATCGCCATCCTGTGTTTCGATGATTGGTAATGCGGTAATAGAACCTCCACCTTGTTCATCAGATAGACGTGAACTTCTTTCTAATAGACGAGAATGTAAATAGAATACATCTCCAGGATATGCCTCACGACCAGGACTTCTTCCTAATAATAGGGAAATCGTACGGTATGCGACGGCATGTTTTGATAAGTCATCATACACAACTAATACGTCTTTTCCGTTGTGCATAAAGTATTCAGCTAATGAAGTAGCTGAGTAGGGTGCAATATATTGTAAACTTGCACTATCGGCAGCAGTAGAAGTTACGACAATCGTATAATCTAGGGCTCCATTTTTCTTTAGTGTGTTCACCAAATTGGCAACAGTAGATGCCTTTTGGGCAATCGATACATAGATACAAATACAATCTTTTCCTTTTTGATTTAAAATCGTATCTAAGGCAATTGAAGTTTTACCCGTTTGACGATCTCCGATAATCAATTCACGTTGACCCCTACCAATAGGGAACATCGCATCAATGGATAGAATGCCTGTTTCAAGTGGAGTTGTTACTGGTTTACGATCAATAATGCTTGGGGCTGGTTCTTCAATAGGTCGAATTTCAGTGGATTCAATTGGACCTTGTCCATCAATTGGATTTCCTAATGGGTCAACGACTCTTCCTAAGAAATCATCACCAACTGGAATACCGGCTTGTAATTTGGTACGAGATACTTTTGTACCTTGTCCAATCGTTCCTTCTTGATCAAATAGGATAACGCCAATTCCATTGGTTGAGATATCTTGGACCATTCCTTTTGTTCCGTTTTCAAAGACGACAACTTCACCATACATCGCATGGTCAAGTCCAGATAGAGTGGCAATGCCATCTCCTACTGTTTCTACATATCCCACTTCATTTTGTTGGGATTGGGCTTCAAATTGTTCGATGGCCTCTTTTAAAATGGTCATAAGAGTGCCGTCTTTTTTCATTTGAAGGGCTTTATCTCTTGCAGCTTTGATTTGATCGGACAATTGTTCTTGGCGAGAACGAGTTGACCAATCGTATTCATCATTTCCGACGGTTAAAATAAATCCACCACGAACAGATGCGTCAATTTGAATGTTTAATTCAATGTCATCGCTGTTATATTTTGTTTTAATAAACTCTTTAAATTTTTCAGCTTGTGTTTCATTTGGACGTGTCACACAACGCAAAGTAGCTTTAATGTTCTTTTCTTCTGTCATATATGCACTATCCTTTATTCCATTTCCTTAAAGAAATCATCATATAATTTTTCGTCGCTCTTTTGATCTGTGATCTTTTTAGAGGCAACATCAATCATATTCGCAATTTCTGCTTGTGCTTTTGCCTGCTCAGCCTGAGCAACTTCTTGTGTCTGTTTACGCGTGTTTTCAAGAATCTCATTGGATTTCGCATTCGCATCCGCAATAATTCTTTCGTATTCTTGACTTGCTTGTGCTTTGGCACTCGCTAATTTTTCATCGCATAAGGCATTCATATTTTGAAGTTGTTGATCTGCTTGCTCTTTGAGCTGTTGAGCCTGCTTTTTTTGATTCTCTACATCTTTAAATGATGCGTTGATCTCTTCATTACGTTGATTAATAATGTTTCGTACAGGTTTAAATAGAAATTTCATCATGAAAAAGTAAAGAATCAATAGGTTGATAATTGTCCAAATAATATTGGAATCGATTCTTAACATAGAATGAACCCTTTCTACTTAACCATTAAGATAATTAAAATACCTAATACGAATCCGTAGATGGCTGTTGCTTCGGCTAAGGCAGCACCTAATAATAGATTACGTTGAATTTTTGAATCTGCCTCTGGTTGTTGGGCAATGGCTTTTACGGCACTGCTTGTTGCGATACCAATTCCAAGTCCTCCACCGATAACGGCTAATGCACACATTCCTACTCCTAATGCTGTTAAACTCATATAATTTTCCTCCTAAAATTTTTTATTCTGTTTCTGTTGCTTCCGCAATAAATAGTGATGTCAAGAATACAAAGACATAGGCTTGTATCATGCCATCGAAAAAATCAAAATATAGACTAAATACCATTGGAATAAATACTGGGACAACCATTTTAATAAGTTCCATAATAACGAATGCGCCGAGTACATTTCCAAAAAGTCGCATACACAACGATAATGGGCGTGTTACTAAATCTAAAATGTTGATTGGAGTAACAATCGCAATAGGTTGTGTAAAGCTCTTTAGCCAACCCTTTTTACCCTTAGCTCTAATTCCACTCATTTCAATGAGGAATATACTGATTAAAGATAGGGCAATCGTACAGTTCATATCTTTTGTTGGTGGCTTAAATCCAAATACTCCTATAATGTTTGAAAATCCTATATAAATTAATAAAGTCGCAATAATGCCACTATATTCTTTTGCGTTTTCACCTAACATAGATTGAGTAAATGAATCGAGCCAAGATACAATCATTTCTACGACGACCTGTTTCTTGCTGGGGTTATGAACCTTCAATCCTCGGGTTAACCAAATTGAAAGTAAAATCAATACAGCCATAATGATCCATGTGACTACAACGGATTCGCTAATTTCAAATGGGCCAATTGTGAATGCTGTATTCGCGTTTAACTGATCTAACAGTTCATTGGTAAATTCTTCCATTTTTGTTGACGATGTTCCTCCTCTCCTAGAAAAAATAAAAGGCAAGAAAAGCATCATAAATCCGTAGCGTTTCTTGCGGGTTTAACCTCTATTTTCTCTAACTTTTGTCACTTTACAACTTTGTTCGGCCAATGTAAAGAGATTTTTTTTGGAAAACGGTTTCAGTTTTCGTAAGTCTGGCCTTATCGAAACGAATTATCTAGCATGAATTTGTTGTAAACTATATGTAAGAAGGTGATGATATGTCGGTAGATGTTTGTATCCAACAAAAAGGCTTTTTTCATAGAAAAAAGTTCACAATAGAAGATTTAGTTCATATGTCTCATCTTTCATTTGGGAGTTTAGATGAAAATAATCGATTGATCCCAAATCAAATTTCAAATCATACCATTTTATTTGATAAAAATTATCTTCAAAGAGGAATTGAAATCTATATTGAAAATCATGATATATGGTTAAATCTATGCTTACCTACAAGTATGGATGAAATTCAATTGTTTTATTATTTAGTTAAACTTTATTGTGAATTTATGGAACAAGAAGAATTTATAAAGGATATGGAGTTTGTGAGTGTGGATGAGATCAATCTGTATATGGCTTTTGATAAAAGAACGAGTGCAGATGCATTAAGGGATTTACTTGAAAAAGATACAGATTCTTATTTTACGATTTATGGTGTACTTCATCCTATATCTATAGGGAAGAAGGAATTGGAGTATTTTCAAACAGATTTAGATTTATTTGGCCACTATCTTCATTCGAAACAACAGATGGATGCTTATTTTGCGGCGCCTCGTATTTATGATATTCATGGTGTTCGTACGGGAATGTTTGCGATAGGAGCAGATCTTCCTACCATTCTTCCAATTGAACCGGATTCTTTATGTAAGGTGGAAAGATGGTTGGCTGTTTTAGATACGAAGTGCATTTCTTATCATGATTTTTTAGAAAGTGTGGATGAGTATCATTATTATGATGCGAATCATCGCTTGATTACGTTATCAAAAGAAAATTTAGAGCATATATTTGAATTTTGTAAGGAGGTACAACTATGATTCGACATATTCTATTGTGGAAATTTACGGATGAAGTGAAAAACAACCATTAAGAAAAAGAGGCGTTAACCAAGTTAAAACAGTCTGTAGAAACTTTAAAAGAAATAGATGGATTACTCAATGTAGAAATAGATATGAATCTAGAAGAAAATGAATATGATTTGGTATTTTATGCATTAGGCAAGAATACCCCAACTGAACAGATTCGTTTGGTATGTTGGAGCAATCTTGATGTAGAATCGTTCAGTTGGGGATGAATTGCTACTTAGTCTTTCTG
>CAVBGZ010000028.1:0-21739 GCA_963595075.1 Waltera intestinalis | reverse complement strand
ACTTGTCCATCCACTTCATCTGGAGCATCCGCCTTACTACGACCACGATAACGATCCACTAAGCCCTCTTTTTCCTCAACAAGAACCTCAATCACCTTACCAAGCTTTTCCTGATTCTTCTGCTTAGAAATCTCTTCCTGAACCGCCATCAATTTTTCAAGTCTTTCCTGCTGAACCTTCTCATCAATCTGACCATCCATACTATAAGCCGGTGTATCTTCCTCTTTCGAATACGTAAACGCACCCATACGATCCCACTTGATCTCCTTAATAAAGTCTACCAATTCATTAAACTCTTCCTCAGTCTCACTAGGGAAACCCACAATCATTGTTGTACGCAAAGTTGCATCCGGAAACATCGTATGAATCTTATCCACAACACGCAATACATCCTCTTTAGGACCTCTACGATTCATTAACTTCAACATACGATTATTCGCATGCTGCATAGGAATATCAAAATAAGGAATGATCTTCTCACTCTCACTCATCGCCTGTAAAACATCATCCACGATCTCATCTGGATACATATACAAAATACGAATCCAATGAAGACCCTCAACCTTACTAACCTGTCTTAAAAGTTCAGGCAACATTAATTTTCCATAATTATCCAAACCATACTTCGTTGTATCTTGCGCAATCAAAGTAAGCTCTTTAACACCCATATCAGCCAATTGTCTAACTTCATCCATAATATCCTCAATCGTTCTAGACTTTTGAGAACCACGAATCAAAGGAATCGCACAATACGCACAACGATTTGAACAACCATCACTAATCTTCACATACGCACTCCAAGGATTACCAGAAAGCACTCTTTCACTCTTATCCAAAGCCGTATCTGAACCCAATAATTTCTGTAAAGTACTTGCCAAAGTATCATATTCACGAATCGGAATAACCGCATCAATTTCAGGAATCTCCTCCTTCAAAGCCGACGTATAACGCTGTGCCAAACAACCACACACAATCAACTTCTCCAAATGTTTTTCCTTATACGAAGCCATCTCAAAAATTGTATTGATACTCTCCTCTTTTGCCGACTCAATAAAACCACACGTATTCACAATAATAGCCTGAGCCTGCTTAGGATCTGACACAATCGTATGCCCATTCCTACGTAGCATTCCCATGATCTTTTCAGAATCCACTAAATTTTTACAACAACCAAGCGAAACAAATCCTACCTTCATTTTTTCTCCTCTTCCTTACGACGATACACCATACGACCCTCAAGCGCAAAAACACGAGGACCAAAATGACCTGGCATTGTCGCATCCAAACTTTCCTTCATCATAAACATACGCGCATCCAAATTATCCAAAAGCGTTAAAACCTCTGCTTCAGGAATCATTGGAAGTACTGGAGAGCCAAACTCCAACTTACCATGATGCGAAAGCACCATATGTTTTAAAAGTAAAACACTCTCACAACCATTCTCACAACCATTTAAATCTAATTTTTGAACCACACGATCCAAACGATTATTCATAATACTAATATGTCCAAGCAAATTCCCCTCATTTGTATACTCAGGCAATACAGGATCACTCAACTCATCAATCTTACCAATATCATGAATCAAAGTGCCCGCAACCAACAAAGACACATCCAACCAAGAATATTGTTCACAAACCTTTATTGCCATCCTTGCCATACAAATCGAATGATACGCTAAACCACCTACAAAATTATGATGATTACGCGTTGCCGCAGGATACGTATAAAATTCATCCTTACACTCATCCAAAAGCGTTTGTACAATTAAATATACATTCTCATCCGTAATCAAATTAACAAGACGATCTACCTCTTCTTCCATCTCACTTCTTGACATAGGTCCCTGACGTGTATAATCACTCACACACTCATTATCTAATACAACAAGCTTTCTAACTCTTAATTGCACCGCATTCTTATGAATGATCGAATCACCAAACACCTGCACAATCTGACCCGCATGAAATTGTTCAATTTGTTCATTGGTTAAATTCCAAAATTTCGCATCCAATTGACCTGAACTATCCTCTAACACCAAAGAAAGATAAGGCGTATCCTTAGCCGTCTTACCCTTATCACACTTTGAAATCAGAGCCTTCAGTTCAACTTTCTGCTCTTTTGTAATCTCATTAATCCTCACTGACATCACCTTCCAAAAAATCTTTTATATCCGAAATACTAAATCCCTTACGAACACAATAAGAAATAATCTTCTCTTTTCTTCTCGAATCTTCAAAAGTCGCATATAAACGTTTCGCTTTCTGAACCGTTCTCTTTAAAGCATCCTCATCATCACCATCAAGTTCAATCGCTTCCGACACCTCTTTGGCAACCTCTAAAGAATAGCCTTTCGCAACCAATTTATTCAATAAAGTCTTTCTTTGCATCCTCAAAGACTGTTCCTTTAAAGAATGCGTCAAACGCTTCGCAAACCGCAAGGCATTATCCTTTTCTGTCTCATCTTTTAAGCCACTCAAAGCCTCATCAATATATTCCTCACAAATACCAGCCTTTTTCAATTTATTTTTAATCTGGATTTTGCCCTGACCATACGAATGCCAATAGGAAGCCTTATCCAATGCGTATTGTTCATCATTGATCCAATTTCTTTCCTCTAACGCATGCACAATATCCTTTGACTGATCCTCTTCCAAATTCAATTGTTTCATTCCATACTCAATCATTTGTCTAGAAGTATAGTCCTTAGAAAGAACGCGTTTCTTCATAATTTCATATGCCTTATAAAAGAGCTGCATATCCAAATAATTATCTATTAAATACGCATCCAACATCGTATTCTTCATGATCTTTAATTCAAAAAAATCATCTACAGGAATCATTACTTTTTTTGGTTCTGCATCACAATCACGAATCACCGTTAAACGAATGAAATCATCCTGCATTTTGATTGTTTCTACACGATACGCCTTTGAATAATCATCTATCGCCTGACTATATACACTTAATGCCTTGTGTGCAAACATATCCTCCGTATATAATGCAGTTTTTGAAATACAATACTCCCTTAAATCATTTCTCTCTTCTATACTCCTAGAAAAGAAATCATTCCATTTTTCTTCTAATTCTTTCGCATTATCAAAATAATAACCAGACTTACCTTCATCAATTAAATCTTTTAAAACTTCATCTCTTCGACCAAAGACTAATAATCCACTAGCCAACGCTTCAATATACGTCATACCTTGTGTCTCTGATAGAGAGGCCGACACAAAACAATCAAAGGCCGCATAATAATAGGCAATTTGTGACTTATCAATCTTACCTGTAAAATATACGCGATCACTCACACCTAATTTTTTGGCATATTCCTGATAATAATTCATATCGGTTCCGCCACCCACAATAACTAGACGTAAATGCTCATCTTTACTTAGACTGACTGCTTCAATCGGAATTTCAATCGCCTTCTCCTTGGCAATACGTCCTACAAAGACAACGACATGATCATCTTTAGTAAAGCCAAATTCATTTCGAATGGATTGGATCTTTTCTTCATCTAAGTTTTTACGATCATACTCTGATAAATCTAAACCCGTAGGAACAATATAAATAGGCGCAATTACCCCATATTGAATGAGGGCTTGTTTCGTCTTTTCACTTGGCGCAATCACAGCTTGTGAACCGTTGGCTAAAACACGTGACATTGTTCGAACAAAGCTTTTTCCTAGTTTTTCAATCGAATCAAAATCTAATGGATTGATATAGTGTGTATAATCTTCATATAAAGTATGGTACGTATATACAATAGGAATATGTAATTTCTTGGCCATTTGTCTACCATACATACCAATACCTGCTTCTGTTTGAATGTGAACAACATCTAAATCCATCTTTTCAATGTAGGCATCCGCTCTAAATTGGAGTGGGCTTGACATTTTATATCCATAAAATTTTTTTACTTCAAGTCCAGGTAAACGTAAGATATGATCTTCAAACGAAATCTTTGTTCCCTTATGATTTGAGATGACAAAAACAGTATGGCCTAAGTCTTCTAAAGCTTTTTTAAGGGTTGCTACACTTGAAACAACCCCATTAATATCTGGTAAATAGGCATCTGTAAATAAACCTACTCGCATTCTACTCCTCCTCTAAACGGATTTCGTTATCCTTTTTTTCATAATAATTCTTTACTAACACAAATAAAATTCCACCTATAATCAACACAAAATGATAGGTTGAAAAGCGCCATAAAACAAGTACAGCTCCCGTTAAATTATTCATCATGGAACCAAACAATAGTGCAAATACAACTTCCGTTCCTCCACTTGCTCCAGGGATTGGAATAAAGCTGTTGGCCATGGTCACAAAGCTTGATAAAGCCATCACATCAATAAATTGACTTGTCTTTAACGGAATATGTAGGGCAAGCGCAATCACAAATGGCAATGAATAATATAAAGATAAACGAATAAAATTGATAAACACACAAATCACAATACTCTTTTTATCTTGTGATAAATGTTTGATTTCACCCGTAAAACTTTGCATAGAAAGTGTCCATGAATCCAATGTTTTTTCTGGATTCTTTAAAACATGAATCTTTCCCAATATGTGAACTAATTTTCCAGATAATTTAACATAAACATTTGGAAAAAGGGCAATTGTATATAGAGCAACAATGACAATCGCATTAATGACATATCCTAATAATATAATATTAAACCATGCAGATTGTGCACTATAATAGCCAAATTTTAACACGAATAGAATCGTTACATAAATCATCATCGTTGTTTGGTAAATTATAAAGTCTGCCCATAAAAGGCTTGCTCCATCACTTACTTTAATACCCTGTTTTTTCATAATATAAGCTTGCGCAAATTGTCCACCCGTACTACTTGGGGTAATGCCTGAAAAGAAAGCTCCAACAAAGGCCACAATCATCCCTTTTCCAGGACGATAATTTTTTGTATATTTTCTTCCAAGGACAAAGTAAACTAAACCCCATACAGCGGTAAAAAGAGCTCCCCAAGCTAAAATGATGATAAGGCTTATACTATTCATTTTTGAAATGCAAGAAAGAACCTGTTTATAGTTGTCTTTTAGAGCAAACCATAGTGCTCCAATCGTCAATCCTAAAATTACCAACAGATTCAATACGTATTTCTGTTTTTTCATAAAATCCTCTATTTTTTCTTACGCAATAATTCTTCCTGTTTTTCTTGGTAGGCACTTAAGTAAAATTCTTTCCACATATTTAATACATGTTCTTTTGAATAAAATTCACTCAATAAGCGACTTTCATTTTGGTATTTTTCAAAAATCTCTCTATTATTTTTTAATTGTTCGAGACAATCCTTAAACGAATCGTTATCATCCGCTTTCATGTATCGATCAAATAAAATATCTTTATATAAATCTAAATCACGAAGTACTAATGGAACATGTAGATTGACAGCTTCCAAGATTGTCATTGGGAACAACTCGTTATAGCTAGGCACAAAAAGTACATCAGCCATATTATATAAATCGACCATTTCTTCTCTTGGTACAATGCCTAAAAATTTACAATTTTCAGGTGGATTTTCTTGTAGCTTCTTTAATTCTTCATAGCCATCTGTAATGCGTCCAAATGAAAATCCTCCTGCCCATACAAATTGTGTGTCTGGCATCTTTTCGGCAACATTTGTAAAGTCTAAAACGCCTTTTCGAGTCTGTACTTGTCCAGCCCCTAATACTACAAATGCTTCAGGTTTAATTCCATATTTTTTTCGTATTTTAAGACATTCTTCATCGGACTTACGATAAAACTTTTCTTTTGACACATAATTAGGAATGTAATAAATCTTATTTCTATCAATACCATATTCTACTAATGCATCAATAAAACTAGGGTTTACGACAACCAATCGATCCGCACTCTTATAAAATTGAATCAAATAAGAACGGAATACACTTAATAATGGTGCTGGAATTTTTAAACTTCCTTCTAGCGTATCCGGTAAAAAGTGACAATAGGCAATATTGGCTGCCTTATGATCTTGCATCTTCACATAGAAAGTTGGATCAACTGTATGAAAGTGTTGAATATCTGGTGTTTTGATCCAGTTATTAATCCCCACTTCAAATAAGTCACTCGCACCTTCTTTAATCAAATTCACTTGTTCCTCATAAGCACTTCCAACGCCTTGTCCATCGACTTTATCTGCACTTGAATACATTATAATTCGTATTTTATCAACCATATTATCTTCCTCTTAACTCCCCTTATTATATCGCATATCCTATTTGTATGTCTATCTTTGCCAAAATCACAGGATATAGCCAAGTGTTTAACAGATGCAAAACAGATATAACGGTTTAAATCCTTTATATAAAGAATTTAAAGCACATTTCATTGTCGTAACGATATATCGTAATATGTGATTCATATTGAATCTTTTCTTGTTTATGTTACAATACAAATGAAAAGAGGAACAACTCGACAAGTTGCCTCCGAGAGGTTAATAAATGCTACCTACAGTTTGGCGACGAGGTAGCATTTACTTTTTACGATTTTCAACATACATTAAGATTGATACAATCAATCCAACAATCTGAACGATCGTTTGGATGTCTAAATCCATTAAAATAATCATGATATCATCCCCTAACCTTTTATTGACAAATGAGAATACTCTCTTACCAATTCATGGTCATATCAGAGGATTTACCGCCAGAGGCAAGTACCTTTATCGAATTGTTCGATCCTCGCACTAAAAAGATATGGAGTTATCGGAAAATCCTATTAAAAATGAAAAAGCCCTCAATGGGGCTTTTTCACGAAAGTTTTAAGAAAGGGAATTTGATTATGAAGTGAGCCACTTTCTTGACTCGTCTATACTATACAAACAGATATTTGTATAGTTATGTTTGTATTATGTGATACTATGTGATTATTTTTTATCGTATAATTCAATTTTACGAAGGACACTTTTCTTACCATTTCTATGGCTTAAAAAGGCTAAAATTGTAAATAATCCGGAAAGTACTAGACCAATGCCAGAAATCCATTTTGCGACTGTACGTACACTCTCTGGAATATGTGGGAACATGGGATCAATCATTCCTGAAAAAGCCCAATACGCAATAGCTGCAAAGGCCAAAGTTAAAATAAAACTGTTACGGACCATACGTCCTACCTTTAAAACCATTTCATTTTCTCTTTGAATATTTTCAGCCAATTGATCTCTTTCTTTTCTAGACATTGCCATAATTTTTACCTCTCTCTTTTAAAAAAGGACGGACTTGAAGCCCGCCCATTTAATTTGATTGATTATCCGATGAATCCTACTACAGATCCTACGAAACCGATAACTACGAATAATAACAATACCTTAACTGGACTGATATTTTTCTTAGCCATTAACCACCAAGCAAATAATACAAATGCCATTGTTAATACTTTAGGGAAAGCACCATCAAGTTTTTCTCCTAATGTAACATCTGTTAAGTTACCAGTAGCTTGATCATAAGATTGTGTAATTACTAAGTTAGTAGAGATAGATACCCAAGATGCAGCCATTGCACCAACGATAACTTGACCCATAACCAATACAGATTCACGGAAGGCAGTTGCTTTATCACCAACTAATAATTCAACAGCTGATCCACCAAGTTCATATCCTTTGAAATATACAAAGTGTTGGAACCAAATAGAAGTTACGTTCCATACGATGATATAGAATAAAGGACCAATAGCAGATCCACCTTCTGCGAAACCTAAAGCGATACCTAATAAGATAGGAATATAAGTACCAACGATCAAAGAGTCACCAATACCAGCTAATGGACCCATTAAACCAGCACGAATACCATTGATCATTTCATCATCGATACCTTCAGCACCATTTGCACGAGCTTCTTCCAAACCAGCAGTAATACCAACTACGATTGAACCGATTTGAGGTTCAGTATTGAAGAATGGATAATAAGCTTGCATTGCTTGACATTGCTCTTCTTTAGTAGAATACAATTCTTTGATGATAGGAAGCATTGACCACATGTAACCAAATGTTTGCATATGTTCTTGTGAGAAACAAGTTAAGTTTCCATACCACCAACGCCAGAAAGAACTATTTAATGTTTTTTTAGATACCTTTTTCATAATTAAATGTCCTCCTCGTCGTCATAATCTGCGCCAGCACCACCAACAGCACCACTTACACGCATCATTGTCATTTGGTAGTTAATTAATGCGAATACACCACCAACTACTGTAGCTGCGATTAATGTTAATCCCATAGAAGCAGCAATTGTAAATCCAAATGCGAAGAAAATTAAATCACTTGTTTTAGAAACAACAGATTTTAACAAGATACCAATACCAACAGCTGGTAATACACTACCTACAGCTAAGATAGCTTTTACATACCAAACATCAGTATTCAAGCTTTGGAAAATTTCTTGCACTGCACTTGAACCATAGTAGCAAAGTAAAGTAACAGGTAAGAATGATAATACGAAGTGTGAAATTAGTGGGAGTAACACATCAACTTTTCCTAAGCAATCTAAGTTTCCTTTATCTAATTGAGCCCAGCCATAATGTTGCCAAATTAAGTTGAACATAGCTGTTCCGTAGAATAAAGAAATACCAATTACACCAGTCATGGCAGAGATACTAGAAGCTAAACCTTGAGCTTCAGTTCCACTCAAATCCATACCAGCAGCTTTTGCACCAACATATGCCAATGGGATACCAATGTAACTTACGGCACGTAAGTCAGATGCAACAGTTCCACCAGGTGTTACCAATGCGATCCACATAACCTGCATTGGAATACCAATTAGAATACATCCTGAAACATCACCTAAAATTAAACCAACAAATAGGGATGCAACAAGAGGACGGTTCAACGTGTAGTTACCTACAGTTGTACCTAAACAAGCGATTGTACTAGCAGCAGTACAACTCATGATACCAATCAATATTGCTTGTAACCAACTCATTATTAATCTCTCCTTTTTTTCTATCTATCCAAATCGTTTACCGTTCCCACTATTAGTAACCGAATTTAGATCTAAATTTGTCCCAAGTACCAATTGCTGTTTCTCTCAACAATGCAAATAGTACTGTATATCCAGCGTTTGTTAATGCTTCACAAGCATCAGCTTCTTCTTGAGTAATTGATTGATTGTTACCCAATTTAGTAGCACCTGGACGATCATTACAAGGTCCGATAACAACTGTTTTTACATCATTTGGTACGAACCCATCATCAACTAATAATTCTTTCATATCAACAGGATTCTTTGTGATTAAGAAATATTTCTTTGATGAATTTTTAACAGTCTCACTCTTTTCTCTCCAATGTTCTTTTGTCCAAACAAATACTTTCTTATCAGTACTTGCTTTAAAAGATTGTGTTAATACTGGAGTTGTAGCAGCCTTATCATTAACTGCGATAATTCCATCACATGGATACTCTTTAGACCATCTAGTAACAATTTGACCGTGAATAATACGATCATCAACACGAATAAAACTAATCATTATTTTGTCCTCCTTTATTCTGTTTATGCCATTTTTACGCTTATGCGTTGTAGCCTATCTTATAGGTCATCATCATCGTCTTCAGCAGCAACTGTGAAATCAGTCAAGCCTTGACGACCTTCACTTAATAATGTTTCTTTTAAAACATTTAAGTCATCAAAATTATCTTTCATCAATACAGCCGTAATTGCCAAAGGCATATTCATACCAGCAATAACTAAAGTATTTGATAAGAATCCCTTTTCATCCAATACATTCAATGCATTTGTGAATGGGGAACCACTCAAGATATCTGCAAGAAGAATAATTTGATCATCTGCAGTAAAATCTTTAACCAATTCAGCAAAATTAGCCGCAAATTCATCAGCACTCATGCCATCCTTTAAACTAGTAGAAAGTACATCTTCACGATCACCAGTCATCATTTTGACAGCTGAATGCAACCCTGGAGCAAACTCTCCATGGCTTACCATAACAACATATTTCATTATCTGTCCTCCATTTAGTTTTTTCTACGTCCATTATATCAGATTTTGTAAACGTTTCCACAAAAATCAAACATAATTTCACATAATTATCACGTATTTTGTTTATGCCTTCACATTAAATACACATTTATTATATAAACTGGTGAAAGCCTTTTCAATTTCCATATGTCATAACTTAAAAGTGACAAATGTAATTTTTTAATTATACGATAAAGAAACATCCAATTCCTCAGCCAATTTATCAAGCATAGAAGATATATCATCATCCGAATTAATCATTCTTCTTATTTCACTATCCGCAATTGAAAAAGCCTGATTATACCCATTAAACTTTTTAATAATCAACGTATGCTCCATCATATCATCAAAAAAGCTTAAATTATAACTTTGTTCCTTTGGAGCATCCTCCTCAATATACTTTGTTACTGTATCCGAAGTCGAAATGTTCTTTAAAACCGACACACCCTGAGAATATTTAAACAGACTCTCCTGTGTCTGTTCGTCATAACAAAGCGTCTTTAAAAATTGCCACGCCAATCTTTTATGCTTTGAATTTTTTGACATACCACAAAGTAAAGTCTCAAGCTCACTTACATTTGAACCCGCAGGACCTGCAGGCATAGGAATACAATCCCACTCAAAACTTGAATACTTTTTTACGCTCCAAGGATACGGCTTATACGTTCGATATTCACTAAATCGCATTGGACAAAAAGCCACTAAACCCTTATCAAACATATAACTCGTTACACTTTGTCCCTTCTTTAAGCCCTCTAACTTTCGAACAAATTCAACCGCCTCATACGCACGCTCATCCTCTAACAACGACTGTGTTCCATCCTCATCAAAAAGCGTAATCGAATTCGAACTCAACGCATTCTGCCAAGTATAACCATATTCCCCAAACTGATCAAGGACGCCATCTCCATCTGTATCCAAAGTAATTTGTTCACAAATCGAATAGAAATCATCCCAAGTCCAATCATTATTAGGAATCTCAATTCCACTATTCTCTAACAAAGTCTTATTCACAAACATTAATGTTGGAACACTCTCATAAGGTAATGTATACTGATTCTTATTCACACTCCCCGATTTATAGCTCGTCGAAAAAAAGTGGGACACATCAAAATTTGAATCACTCTGGATCCATGAATCTAAATCTTCAAGCATTCCTACACTAGCAAACGCAGACAAATCATCACTCAAAACCATAAACACATCAGGAAGATCCCCTTCTAAAGCCTTCTTCGTCAACCAATCCGAATAATCATCCTTAACAATTCCACTCTCATACTCAACATATACATTCTTATGTTCTTTTTCAAAACGCTTGATGGCCTGATCAATAATTTTATTACTCTTTGGACTTGGCACATCCCAATTACTCCCCGCAAAAACACCTAAAGTCAAAGTAATCGGTTGTTGCACATAATATATAGTTAAAGCCATAGCCAAAACCAATAAACCAATTATTCCAAATGCTAGAAATCTCGATCTCATTTTATTGTTTTCCCCTAGATAAATACCAAATTGCTAGCTGCGTACGATCACGCAAAGATAACTTATCCAAAATCACACTCAAATAATTTCGAATCGTTCCTTCACTAAACTGTAAAGATGCCGCAATCTCCTTATTAGAAAGTCCCTGAGAAATTTGTTCAACAATCTTCCACTCTGTTGCACTTAGTTCTACATCCTCATCAAAAGAAACTACACTTGAAGAATTGGCCATTTGAGAAAAGAAACGAGCTACCTTTCCTGCCACATTCGGATTAAAACAAGCACCACCATCTAGCACATTATGAATGGCTGCACTTAATTCTTCCAATGAACATCCCTTCAACAAATATCCACTTGCACCATATTTAAGCGCATCATAAATATATTCATCATCATCAAAAGTCGTTAAAATAATCACCTTTAAATCAGGATGTTCCTTTTTTAAAATACGCGTACAATCCACACCACTCATATTTGGCATACGAACATCCATTAAACAAATATCAACATCATTATTCTTCGCAAAATCAACGGCCTCTTGTCCGCTACCCACACAAGCTACAACTTCAAAATCATCATCTGAATTTAAAATAATCTTAAAGCTTTCACGAATCAGTTGTTGATCATCCGCAATCATGATTTTAACCATAACTCATTCTCCTTCTTATTATCTTCTAATCGGCATTTCCACAATCAACTCAAAACCATTCGTACCATAATACCGAATCGTTCCATGTAACATTTGAATGCGCTCTGTCAAATGAACCAATCCAAAACCAGGTGTAATCTCTTTACAACCTTTTCCATTATCTTCCACAATCACAATTAAACGATCATCTACCTGTGCAAGAGACACATAAATCTTTGTCGCATGCCCATGACGTACCGCATTCGTCATTCCTTCTTGTACAACCCGATAGATCATATCTTCTTCGTCCGCATTAAAATCAACCAAAGGTAAATGACACAAATAGAGTACCGTTACATCCGTTGTCCTTTGATAATCCACAATCATCATATCCAAAGCTTCCTTTAAAGAATATCTTTCCAGAGCATCTGGCTTTAATTTATCCACACTACGTCTAACATCTGTTAAGCCTCGAGAAGCACTCTGTTGTAAAATGACCAATTGTTCTTTTGTTGCCTTTGGATTTTTATCAATCATAACCTTACAAGCTTCAAGTCCAACACTTAAACCCGTCAAAGTATGACCTAGGGTATCATGAATTTCTCTGGCCAAACGGTTTCTTTCTTTAGTCTCACCCATTTTCTCGCGTAAATTCGCATACCCCTTTAATTGCGCATTCAAACGTTTTAACTCATTATTCAATGCCGCAAATCTTTGGGTCTCATCCATCTGTTGTTGCAGATACAAAATCATAAAGACAATAAATAGCACTAAATTCAAATTCGATAAAGTTGTTTCAATTCCTGACAATAAAGATTGTGTTTGTGAATTATATACCGATAAATATTCAGAAAAAGAAACCATCGGAAAGATTCCTGACAAAAATCCATAGTTTGCCACAAACAACAAAACAAGCATGGAAGCCATAAATAAATAACGATATTTTTGGCTTGTTGTGCACATCAAAAAATCAGCTAAAATCAAAAATAAAATACTCGTTGAACAAAATGAAATATGTTTTAAAATCGCGAATCCTAACATGATTTCAATAAATACATATAAGAATTGATGATTTTGGTAATTCTTATAAAAAGATCTCGCAACAACTAAAAGTAAAAGAATAAAAAAATAAAAAATCGAATATGGAAAAACATTCGTTGACTGTAATGAAAGAGAACGAATTGATTGAATAAAATCTTTCGAACGATTCATCCGAATCACACCTGAAATCGTATCCTTCATAATCGTCTCTAGATACCATAAATAACAAAAGTTTAGGATCCACATAAAAGAGTATGCCGCCCAAACTCTACATCGCTTTAACTCTTCAATCATTGCCAATCCTCCAAAGAATAGCCTGAAACATTTTCTTTGGTTACAATATGAACGCTCATTTTATCTTCTTTACTTTTTATTTTTTTATTCGCAAAAATATTATAAATCGCATTGCCAACTTTAATTCCCATTCGTCTAGGATATTGAGCTACTGTAGCCTGCATCTTTCCTTCACTAACTAAAGTCTTTGTTTCTGGTGTACCATCTACACCATATACCTTTACACCATCTAAAAGATTTCTTTCTTCTAAAGCAGCCATACCTCCTAAAGCACTCGGATCATTTAGGCACATCAAAACATTAAAATCAATATTCTTATCTAAAAAAGCTTCCATTTTAGGCATTGCCAATTCCAACTGACCCTGACATTCAATTCTTTCCACCACTTCATATTGAGGATATTTTTTTATTGTATCTAGAAAGCCTTGGATTCTAAGATACCCCGAATTCGCATTACTATGTTGTAGTAAAACGATTCTTGCTGAATCTAAAGTATCCATCATATTTTGCGCACACTGTACACCCGCATCATAATTATCGCTCACAACACTATATGTGATATATTTGTCATCTTTTACATTCGTATCTACGACAATCACAGGAATATTGGCTTCATATGCTTTCTTGATCATAGGCTCTAATCCTTCAAAATCAACAGGCGTTAAAACAATCACGTCCACCTCTTGTTCAATAAGTGCATTCATCTGTTCTTTCTGTTTCTTTAAAGACATTGCCGGATCCAAAGTGATTAAAGAATCTCCATGTTTTTTTGCGATTTTAGAAATCTCTTCATTGATGATTGTATAGAAAGGATTATTATAAGTCATATATGTAACGCCAATTTTTTTAGGCATAGTTGTCCCATATACCATGTTGGATGAAGTGATTTTTCCAACACCCCAAGTCGTTGTGATCGCAACGATGGTACAGATCACAATTGAAAATATGACATAGACAACTGACTTTGGCCTTTCCATTCTATATCCCCTTTAAAAAACAAATTTTTGAAGCACAAACAACAAAATCGCAATAATAATTGGCACAATAAAAATCATGGAATAACTACGTACAAACTTTGTTTCTAAAGCCTTATACCCTGCATCATCATAATAATATTTTTCGTCTGGCGTTTGAACAACGACACCTTCCTGCATTAAATTGGAAATCGTATAGCTAATGGTTGACGATGCGAAAGGTAAATTTTTAAAAACACTCACCTCTACCGCATGTTCTAAATCAATGGCACCATTCTTTTTTAGTGTATCTAACACCATGCTTGCGGCCGTTGCTTTCGCTCCCTTTTTTCTTTGTCTAGACATGTTTTTCTCCTTCTAATTGAATTGCTTGCGCAACACAATCTACAATACATCCTAAAGCTAAAATGTCTTTAGGTGCATGATTCATAACATACGTATGTTCTAAATTTTCTAACATCATTCGATCATTTTCACCATCACCAATAAAGGCACAATCTTCAACATTTAAACTTTTAAACGCATTCCATTTATTCGTTCCTTTACTTGTGATTTCAATATAGTCAATTGATGTCTTCATCACTTCTACAGAACTAAATTGTTTTTTATATACAGATAACCAATGATCAATATCCGTTTTTACTTGAATACTAATTTTTGAAATACCCAACGTTCTTTGATGAAGTGAATCAATAAGATCTATTGAACTAAAATGAGTAAGACTTGGATTTCTAGCTAGAAAATCTTGTAACCCATTTAATCCTTTCTTGTGAATAGGATAAAAACGTTCTCCCTTTTCATTTGTATAAAAAACATCATGATTTTCCATAACAAAGCCACAAATTTCAATCGCATCTGTTAAGTCAATTAACGATGCATATGTACACTCATTCTTATAATAAGCATTAGCTCCATTATTTGTGATGAGATAATCGCAAGAAAGAGAATATCTATTCATCAAATCCGCACAAAAAGCTTCATCTCTACCTGTCACAAATCCAAAAGAATGTTGTTTTGTCCATTTGCGAATAGCACAAACATCTTCTTTTTTGATAATTCCTTCTTTATCAATTAAAGTTCCATCAAGATCGGATAAAAATACCATTACTTACGACGTTCCTTTTTTGCCTTTTTATACGCTTTTTGTTTTTCTTCTAAAGTTTCTCCAAGTCTTTTTGTGACTGTAAGCTTATCACGATTACTCATTAAAACTGTGCAGTTTCTTGAAAAAATCGTATTCTTATATTCAAAATTCGCAAGCATACGAAAACGATAATATGCATTTGAAAAGAAGAATCCATCTTCTGTAAAATAAGCACGACGATTCACATAAGAATCTAAAGCCAAGCCTAAAAATACTAAACCAATACATCCATACGCAAGACGGTAATAATAAACTTGTCCAATATCACTTGCCATATTTTGGGCAAAGAACATTAACACAAATCCAAGGATAGCCATCGCAATCATAATCCATACCCAATATCCGCCATCAATATACGTATCATAATGTTTATGTGATTGTTTAAACTTCTCAAATTCCTTTTTATACGTAATATATCCTTTTAGGCTTTGGTAAAACACAAAAGCCATATATCCTACTAAAACAATTCCAACAACAATTTGAAACAATGTATTATTATTCATACAATCAAACTCCTTTATTCACGTTAAACATTATAACATAAAACATGCTATAATGAAGGCATGATGGATGCATTAAAAGAACGATTAAACAGTTCTTCTCAATTTTTACAAAGTAATGACATGAAAGTTGTCGAAGTGGACCATGGATATGCAAAGGTAGAAATGGTCATCGATGAACAAATTTTAAATATTCATGGATTTGTTCATGGTGGTGCCTTGTTTTCACTTGCTGATACGGTTGCTGGTGCTGCAAGCTTTGCGACAGGAAGAGATTCCGTTACCTTAAATGGTTCCATTAATTATATAAGGCCAGGTCGTGGTGGAAAATTAATTGGGATTGCCCAAGAGATTTCATGTGGTAGAACGACAGGTGTCTATGAAGTTTTTATTTATAATGATGAAGATGTCTTACTTTCAAGAGCCACATTTACTATGTTTTTTCTAGATTCACGAAATAAGGAGCAGAAATGATGTCTGCTCCTTATTTAAATGCTTTTTTAAATTTTTCAAATGGAGATTCTTGTCCATTCTTTAATTGTTCATAAAGTTCACGTTCTTTTTTAGAAAGTTTACGTGGAATTTCGATTTGTACTTCGACAAATTCATCCCCTTGACCTGATCGAGATTTCACACCTTTACCCTTTAATCTAAATTTTGTATTTGGTTGCGTTCCTTCAGGAATTTTTAATTCAACATCTCCATACACAGTTGGTACTTGAATCGTACATCCAATTGTCGCATCAATCGAACTAATTGGAACTTTGATGAAGATATTGTTGTTTTCGCGTTTGAAAGTTGAATGTGGATTCACCATGATTTCGATGTATAAATCACCATTTGGTCCACCATTGCTTCCTCTTTCACCTTTTTGTGGAATACGAATCTGTTGTCCGGATTGAATACCAGCAGGAATCTTAATATCCAATTTCACACGACGATGTTCATAACCTTTACCATGACAATGGCTACATGCGCGTGTAACTTTTTTACCTGTTCCATGGCAATCTGGACAAACGCTTTGTTGCTGAATGACACCAAAAGGTGTACGTTGTTGCGACATTACATAGCCTGTACCACCACATGTTGGACAAGTTTGTACATCACTTGGACTTTCAGCACCAGAACCATGACAATGTTTACAAGTTTCATCTACGTCAAGTGAGATTGTTTCCGTTTTTCCAAAGATAGAATCCATGAAATCAATGCGCATTTGCATATAGCGATCTTGTCCTTGGCGAGGTTGGTTGCTAGCTCTACGACTTGAGCCACCACCAAAGCCTCCTCCAAAGAAGGATCCAAATATATCGCCTAAATCAGAGAAGTCCGTAAATCCTCCAGAGAAGCCTCCTCCCATATTGGCTCCATCCATTCCGGCATGGCCAAATTGATCATAGGTTGCTCTTTTCTTTTCATCACTTAATACTTCATAGGCCTCATTGATTTCTTTAAATTTATCTTCTGCACCAGGCTCATGATTTCTGTCGGGGTGATATTTCATGGCCAGTTTTCGATAGGCCTTTTTAATTTCATCTTGTGTTGCGCCTTTTTGTACGCCAAGCACTTCATAATAGTCACGTTTTTCTGCCATGTGCATCCCTCCATACGATAAAGTTCTAGCCAAGCTAGAACTTTTGCTTACTTATTTTACTTCTCTGTAAATTCACCGTCAACTACATCATCACCTTGATGTGTTTGTGTGTTTGATTGATCTTGTGAAGCATCACCATTTGGTTGTTGATACATTGCTTGTCCTGCTTGCATTGCTGCTTTTTCTAACACATCAAGCTTTGTCTTCACTTCATCCATGTTATTTTCATCTAATGCCTTTTGTAAGTCATCACGTAATTTCTTTGTTTCTTCTGCTTGTTTTGGATCAATCTTATCTTTGTTGTCTTCTAACATACCATCGATTTGTGAAATGAATCCTTCAGCCTTGTTACGTAAATCAATTTCTTCTTTACGTTTTTCATCTTCAGCCTTATGATCTTCTGCTTCACGAACCATACGATCGATTTCTTCTTCACTCAATCCACTAGAGTTTTGAATTGTGATATGTTGTTCTTTACCAGTACCTTTATCTGTAGCACTTACATGTACGATACCGTTGGCATCAATATCAAACTTAACTTCGATTTGAGGTACACCACGACGAGCTGGAGCAATTCCATTTAATTGGAAGTTTCCTAATTCTTTATTGTCGTTGGCCATTGGTCTTTCACCTTGTAATACACGAATATCTACAGCTGGTTGGTTATCAGCAGCTGTTGAGAAGATTTGTGATTTACTTGTAGGAATTGTTGTATTACGTGGAATTAATACAGTCATAACGCCACCCATAGTTTCGATTCCTAATGAAAGTGGTGTAACATCCAACAATAAGACATCATTTACATCACCAGAGATAACGCCACCTTGAATACTTGCTCCCATCGCAACGGCTTCATCTGGGTTCACTGAGTGGTTAGGATCTTTTCCTAAAGCTTTCTTAACAGCTTCTTGTACAGCTGGAATACGAGTAGATCCACCAACTAATAAGACTTCATCAATGTCTGATTTGCTTAATTTTGCATCTCTTAATGCATTTTCAATTGGAATCAATGTACGTTCTACTAATGATTTTGTCATATCATCAAATTTAGCACGTGTTAATGTTGTATCAAAGTGTAAAGGTCCTGCAGGTCCTGCTGAAATAAATGGTAAGCTGATTTGCGTCTGCATAACACCACTTAAATCTTTCTTTGCTTTTTCTGCAGCTTCTTTTAAACGTTGCATAGCCATTGGATCTTGTCTTAAATCAATGCCATTGTCTTTCTTGAATGTATCGATCATCCAATCTACTAATACGTTATCGAAGTCATCTCCACCTAAGTGTGTATCTCCGTTTGTTGATAATACTTCAAATGTACCATCAGCTAAGTCTAGGATAGAAACATCGAATGTTCCTCCACCTAAGTCATAGATTAATACTTTTTGTTCTTTTTCAGTTTTGTCAATACCATAAGCCAATGCAGCTGCAGTTGGTTCGTTGATAATACGTTCTACTTCTAAACCAGCAATTTTACCTGCATCTTTAGTTGCTTGACGTTGAGCATCGTTAAAGTAAGCTGGAACTGTAATAACAGCTTTACTTACTGTTTCTCCTAAATAATCTTCTGCATAAGATTTTAAGTATTGAAGAATCATTGCACTGATTTCTTGTGGTGTATATGATTTTCCTTCTGCTTCTACTTTTTCATTTGTTCCCATCAAACGTTTGATTGATGAAATTGTATTTTTGTTTGTAACTGCTTGACGTTTTGCCGCATCACCAATGATACGTTCTCCATCTTTGAATGCGACAACACTAGGTGTTGTACGATTTCCTTCTGGGTTAGGAATTACTTTACAATCTTTACCTTCCATAACGGCAACACAGCTATTCGTTGTACCTAAGTCAATACCAATAATTTTACTCATGATGATTTCCTCCTTATTCACTTACTTTTACAAGTGCAGGTCGTAAAATACGATCCTTCAACATATATCCTTTTTGAAGCACTTCTAACACGATACCACTTTCGCAATCTTCTTTCTTTTCTTGCATCAAAGCTTGCATCGTATTGTGATCAAACGGTTTATTTAATGCATCTATTTCCTGTACGCCTTCTTTTTCGAGCACACCTTTCAATTGTTTATGAATCATTTCAAAACCTTTGACATAATTCAAAACAGATTCATCTTCGGTTTGGACTTTTAATGCCAATTCCATATTGTCTAAAATAGGCAAAAGTTCCAATGCTGGTTGTTGAAAACGATATTTTCTAGTTGTATCCGCATCCTTTTGTAGACGCTTCTTCATATTTTCTGTATCCGCATATGCACGGGCTACATCATTTTTTGCCTTATCAAGTTCAGCTTTTAATCCTTCAATAATTTCTTCCGAACTTGGCTCTTTTACTTCTTCTTCAACAGTTGGTTCCTCTTTTACTTCTTCCACTGTTTTTTCCTTGATTTCTTCTTTTTCTTTACTCACTATCGGCACCTCCTTTATCTTTATCTGTTGTGAAGACTTCTTCGATCACATTTGACATATAATCCATTAGTGCAACGACTTTTGAATATTGCATTCGATTGGGTCCTACAACCATAAGTTGTCCTTCCTCATCGTTGTTATAATGGAATTTTGTCGTTAATACCGAACAATCTCCAATTTGTAGTAATTCATTTCTTTCCCCAATTTGAATCGCAACATTTCCTTCTTGATCGGTCCATTGGTGGAACAAGCTTCCATCTTCAAGGACTTTCATCAAACTTTTTAATTTATTAATGTCACTAAATTCAGGCTGAGATAACATATTACTTCTTCCTGAAACTGCAACTTTTTCAGATGCGAATCGCATAAAGGCAGAAACGAATGCTTCAAACAAAACTTCATGTCGCACAAGTTTTGCAGCCATCATCGGTTCAATTTCTTTCATTTTATCAACAACATCTTCAATCGGTGTTCCGACCAATTGATCATTTAATAAATCGGTACAATTTTGAATATCTTGTAAAGAAATATCCGTACCAAATTGGAACACTTTATTTTCTGTATGTCCTTGATCCGTAATAATAATGGCTACAGCGCTTTGATTATTGATAGGAATCAATTGCACATGCTGTAAAGTCTGATGCCGGCTATCTGGTCCTAAGACAACGCTTGTTAAGTTTGTCATATGAGAGAGTATGTCACAACTTTTCTGAACCACTTCTTCTAATGAATAATGTCTTTCTGTAAACACTTGTTGCAAAGCATTTTTTGTAGACACATCCAAATTGGTTTCCATTAAGTTTTCTACATAATATCGATAGCCACTTTGACTTGGAATTCTTCCACTTGAAGTATGGGTTTTTTCTAGTAATCCAACCTTTTCAAGAACAGCCATTTCATTTCGTATCGTTGCACTTGAAACTGGAAAATCTAAAAGCTCCATCAATGTTTTTGATCCAACCGGTTCTGCACTTCGTGTGAACTCTTCTACGATCGTTTTAAATATAATTCGTTGGCGTTGCGTTATATCCATTGAAAAAGCCCCCTTCTAGCACTCATATTCCATGTCTGCTATTAGTATACCACACTTTTTAGCACCGTCAACACATGAGTGCTAATTTCTTCCTAAAAAATAAGAACTCAAATGAGTCCTTATTCAATTGGAATATATTTAGATTCTTCGATCTTTTTAGGCGCTTCCTTAGGAACTGTAATTTTCAATTCACCGTTGTCAAAACTTGCCTTAACATCTTCTTGATGAATTTGTTCACCAACATAGAAACTACGTGAGTAAGATCCAGAAACTCTTTCTTTACGAACAACGCGACCTTTTTCATCTTTGTCTTCACTTGTTGAGCCATGTGTTGCCGTTACTTTCAAATATCCGTCCTTTAATTCCATTTGGATATCTTGTTTTTGAACTCCAGGAAGTTCCATGCTCAATTCATAGTTTCCATCTTTCTCAACGATATCTGTCTTCATGACATCACTTGTTGTGTTTCCTGTAAAAAAGTCATCAAATAAATCAAACATTGGATAGTATTTCATATATATCGCCTCCTAATCTCTAGATTTATGAAATCTATCAATCAGTTAGGGGATTTACCATTCCTTAACTTCACTTATTATTATACTCAAACTTTTAGCACTGTCAAC
>CAVBGZ010000027.1:0-21891 GCA_963595075.1 Waltera intestinalis | reverse complement strand
AAACAGAAGATGTAGAGATGAAAGATGATTCTATTTATTCTCCATTAAAAGGGGAAGCAATCTCAATCAAAGATGTCAAAGATAAAACGTTTGCGGATGAAATCATTGGAAAAGGGTAAGCGTCAAATAGAACACATATTAAAATAAGATCCTTCATGTGAAATAATATTTTTACAAGGAGGATTTTTTAAATGAAGACTATGTCAAAAGATAAGTGGATTCAATTATTAAATGATCAGAAGAACAGTCAAATGAGTGTTTTAGAATTTTGCCGGCTCCATAATATTTCGGATAAGACATTTTACAATAAGAGAAAATTACTAAAAAACGAATTAGAAGAGCCAAAATTGATTGAGGTTGGAATTCAAGAGGAATGCAGTGTAACAGCAAATGAGGATATCCGATTTAAAGTAAATGGTATTCAATTTGAATTTGATAAGAATATCGCAGATAAGGATATTCAAAGAATTATAAGAGTCTGTTTAGCTTTATGATTCGGTTTGATGATATTCCACAAATATATATTGTCAAAGGTGTTACAGATCTTCGTCGAGGAATCGATGGATATGCTTCAATTGTACAAAATCTTTACAATATGAGTCCTTTTCAAAATGTGTTGTTTATTTTCTGCAACAGACATAAAAATAAAATCAAGTGTTTATACTGGGATGGCAGTGGATTCTGGCTCTTATATAAAAGACTGGCCAAAGGACATTTTCAATTTCCAATACGAGAAGATGGTATGGTGACAATTACTCAACAGCAGCTTAGATGGCTGCTTGAAGGATTGAAAATCGAGCAGAAAAAAGCTTTTGAAAATAGAACGTATAAATATGCATAAAAGCCTTTATTTACGGGCTTTTTTTGCATTTTTATGATATAATATAGTCATGATAGATGTTCAAAAAACAAAAGAAAAATTGGAACAAATGACTCATGATGAATTGGTTGAATATGCCATAAAACAAGAGATCACAAAAAATAATTATCTTGAACAATTGAAATTGTTTCGAGCAAAAAAGTATGGTTCTACATCTGAGAAATCAAATTTTGAAATGATTACGCTATTTAATGAAATTGAGTTTGAAGTAGACAATACAAAACCAGAAGAATTACTTGAACCTGTTTTCGATGTTCAAAAAAAGAAAAAGAAAAAAGTAAAACAAAAAGAAACAGATTATACAGAATTGGAAATTGAGGAAACAATTCATCATTCACTAAAAGATAAAACGTGTCCGGAATGTGGTTCTCAGATGAAAGAGCTACAGCCAACAATTATGCTCGAATTAAAACATCAGCCCGAAAAATATTATCTAGTAAAACATGTTGTTCATAACTATGTTTGTCCACAGTGTTCATTAGAAAATGAAAATATGATGCATATCGAACCTGAAGATAAACCAGTAAGATTAATTGAAGGCAGTATCGTTACTTCAAGCGTAGTATCTGAAATTGCCTATAATAAATTTATATTGGGAACACCGCTATACAGACAGGAACAGGATCTAAAGAGAAAAAATATTCCGATAAGCCGTCAGAACATGAGCAATTGGCTCATGAAAACATCAAACGACTATCTTGAATTTGTATTCAATCATATGTGGGATGACTTTAAAAAGTTGGAAGTAGTTCATTTGGATGAAACTACACTCAAAATACTTGAAGATAATAAGGATGGTCGAAAAAAAGGATATGTATGGCTTGGAATGAGCGGAAAGTATGAAGAAAAACAAATGGCTTTATACTTCAGTCCTGGAAACAGAAAACATGAAAACGCTCGTATAATACTTGGAGAAGATAATCAATCTATCGTTCACAGTGATGGATATGAAGCATATCATAAAGATGTTGGCCTGATGACCGTTGGATGCATGGCACATGTACGAAGAAAATTCAAGGAAGCCCAGGAAGCATCGGAATGTGACGAAAACATCCAAAAACTAAAGACCAAGGAAGAAAAGCTTGAGTATCTTGAACGTGTTCCCAGCTACAAAAACATATTGATTGTATTGAATCATATCAATAAACTATTTAAAATCGAAAAATCATTGGATGATGAAGGAGTAAGCTTAACAGAACGTTATGAACGACGTCAAAAAGAAGAGCTCCCAATATTCAATGAGCTTTTTGAGTGCCTTCACAAACATGAGTATGAATATGTACCTGATGGCAAAATGGGAAAAGCGATCAGCTATGCTCTGAATGAAGAAAAATATTTAAGAAACTATTTCAGAGACGGAAGAAGCGAATTATCCAATAATCGAGCCGAACAAAAAATCAAGCCATTCGTAATGGCAAGAAAAAATTTCTTATTTTCGAACACTAGAAGTGGAGCTAAAGCGACAACAATTTATTTTAGCTTATTGGAATCCGCAAAAATGAATAATCTAGATCCATACAGATATTTAATTTATGTACTAGATACATTAAGTACAAAAGGACTTAAAGATACAGTAATCGAATCTTTATTACCTTACTCAAATTCCTTACCACACGAATTATATGTAAAAAATAAATCCGGTAATTAGTGATGAACTCACTTTTACCGGATTTTTCAATATGTGTTCTATTTGACGCTTACGGAAAAGGTGCGGCAATCATTCCAAGTGAAGGAAAATTAGTTTCTCCGTTTGATGGTGTTGTAGAAATGGTATTCGCTACAAAACATGCGATTGGTCTAAAAAGTAACAATGGTTGTGAAGTGTTGATTCATATTGGATTAGATACAGTGAAATTAGAGGGTAAATATTTTGATGTATTGGTTAAAGAAGGTCAAGAAATTAAAAAGGGAATGCCATTAATGCATTTTGATATCGATGCGATGAAAAATGAAGGGTATGATCTTACTACTCCAATTGTTATCACAAATGTGGACCAATATGAAAAGATTGATACTATCGCACAAGGAAATATTGAGTGTGGAGTGCCATTCTTAAAAACGAATTAATGATGTTTTTACAAATTTATACATAGTGTTAAAAATGCCATAGTACATATAGAATTTCTATTTTGTACTATGGCTTTTACCTTATTTTTTGATAAATTGTATTATCCGTTTTATTTTGCGAGTGTAGCTGTATAACCAGCTTGCGTAACAATATCTATAAGTTCATCTGGGTCTTTTTTTGTTTTCGATAAGATATTAACCACGTTTTTTTCTGTATCTACTTTTGCGTAATATCCTTCTTGTGAATTAAATGCATTTTCAATACGGATGGCACAATTTTGACAATGCATATCCAATACTTTTAGTGTTGTGTGGTAAGGATAATGATCTTTATTTTTATCTTTTACTTTGATTCGTTTTTCATTATCTCCTGTATCACAACATCCAGATGTAGCTCTTTTTTTTATGGAACGAATACCTATGACAATAAAAATAACTAAGATGAAACAAATAATAAATGTGGAACCATTCATAAAATATACCTCCCCTATGTATATACATTACGACTCAAAGTTAGAAATGTCAAACCGAGTTATTCTAAGATAACTTTTTGTTGACATAACGAATTAGTGAGAGTAAACTATTCCTAGTTAGGAAACTCTAACTAGGAGGAATACGTATGCCATTATCTTTTGCGGATCTAAATTCAGTAAATACAATTCGTAAGGTTGGAGGCTCAAAAGAGCAACAACATCACTTAGAAAACTTAGGCTTTGTTCAAGGCGCTGAAATTATCGTGGTTTCGAAAACAAATGGAAATTTGATTGTGAATGTAAAGAATGTCCGTATTGCTATTAGTGAGCAATTAGCACGTAAGATCATGGTTTAGGAGGGAGATTGTATGACATTAAAGGAAGTAAAAGTGGGCCAAACAGTTACAGTTAAAAAATTGTCTGGACAAGGCGCAACAAAACGTCGAATTATGGATATGGGAATCACTAAAGGAGTAGAAATTACAGTTG
Organism: Waltera intestinalis; assembly: GCA_963595075.1. Classification (GTDB taxonomy): domain Bacteria; phylum Bacillota_I; class Bacilli_A; order Erysipelotrichales; family Erysipelotrichaceae; genus Holdemanella. Next base: position 17,982 of record CAVBGZ010000027.1, on the reverse strand, counting down.
TTAAGGTAGCTCCATTAGGAGATCCAATTGAATTAAATGTTCGTGGATATCAATTGTCAATTCGTAAAGCAGATGCTGAAATGGTTGAAGTAGCATAATTAAATTAGGAGGGAAATATGTCAATTCAAGTTGCATTAGCAGGTAACCCTAACTGTGGTAAAACTACATTATTTAATGGTTTAACGGGTGCCACTCAATATGTTGGTAACTGGCCAGGGGTAACTGTAGAGAAAAAAGAAGGTAAATATAAAGGTGATAAAGATATTAAGATTACCGATTTACCAGGTATTTACTCATTATCACCATACACTTTGGAAGAAGTTGTATCACGTGAATTTTTATTAAAAGGAAATGTAGATGTTGTATTAAACATCATTGATGGATCAAACCTTGAAAGAAACTTATTCTTAACAACACAAATTTTAGAACTTGGAATTCCAACTGTTGTTGCCATTAACATGTTAGATGTTATTGAAAAAAGAAAAGATTCAATTGACTATAAAAAATTATCAGCTGAATTAGGATGTCCAGTTGTTCCAATTTCTGCACTTAAAAATACAGGAATTGATGCGATGATGGCTGAAATTAAAAAAGCAGCTAAAACATCTTATTCTGCAAAAAACATTTATACTGGTGAACTTAAATCGACTTTAGATAAAATTGAATCCACTATGCCAGCAACAATCGATGCGAATCGTCGTTTCTTCTATGCGGTTAAATTGTTTGAAAGAGATGACAAAATCGAAGCCTTGATTAAAACAAAAGCGGATGAAAGTGTTATTTCTGCTTGTGAAAAATCAATGGATGACGATAGCGAATCTATTATTACAGATGCACGTTATACTTACATTACATCTATTATTAAAGATTGTTACAAAAAAGGTTCAAAAGAAACATTAACAACTTCAGATAAGATTGACCGTATTGTTACAAACCGTATTTTGGCATTGCCAATCTTTGCGCTTGTTATGTGGTTTGTTTACTATATTTCAGTAACAACTGTAGGTACATTTGTTACAGACTGGACAAATGATGTGTTATTTGGAGACATCATTCCACCTGCTGTAGAAGGATTCTTAACTTCAATCAATTGTGCTGATTGGTTACAAGGATTAATTGTTGATGGTATTATCGGTGGTGTTGGTGCCGTTTTAGGTTTCGTACCACAAATGTTAGTATTATTCTTCTTCTTGGCTATTCTTGAAGATTGTGGATATATGTCACGTGTTGCCTTTATCATGGACCGTATTTTCCGTAAATTTGGTTTATCAGGAAAATCATTTATTCCAATGTTGATTGGTACAGGATGTGGTGTTCCTGCAGTTATGGCAAGTCGTACTATTGAATCTGATCGTGATCGTAAGATGACAATTATGACAACGACATTCATTCCTTGTGGAGCTAAAATGCCTATCATTGGATTGATTGCGGGTGCTATTTTCGGTGGCGCTAGTTGGGTTGCTCCATCTGCTTACTTTGTAGGTATGGCTGCGATCATCATTTCTGGTATTATGTTAAAGAAAACAAAATTGTTTGCTGGAGATCCAGCTCCATTCGTAATGGAAATGCCTGCTTACCATATGCCTCGTGCAATCAATGTATTAAGAAGTATGTGGGAACGTGGATGGTCATTTATTAAGAAGGCCGGAACAATTATCTTATTATCAACAATCGTATTATGGTTCTTACAAGGATTCGGTTGGGAAAGCGGAAGCTTCGGAATGGTTGAAGATATCAATAATTCTGTTCTTGCTTCTATTGGTAGAGGATTCGCTTGGATCTTTACACCTCTTGGATTTGGTGATTGGAAAGCCGCTGTTGCGACAGTAACTGGATTAATCGCAAAAGAAAATGTTGTTGCGACATTCGGACAACTTTATGGATTTGCGGAAGTTGCTGAAGAAGGTGACGAAATCTGGGGTCAACTTGCTGCTAGTTTCACAGCAAATGCTGCTTATGCGTTCATGGTATTCAACTTATTGTGTGCACCATGTTTTGCCGCAATGGGAGCTATCAAACGTGAGATGAATAACACAAAATGGTTCTGGATTGCGATTGGATATCAATGTGTATTCGCTTATGTATGTGGTTTAATGGTTTACCAATTCTCTAATCTATTCACTGGTGGAGGATTTGGAATTGGAACTGTTGCAGCTGTTATCTTATTGATTGGTATGATCTATTTATTAGTAAGACCTGCAAAAGAACCAGAAAATGCAGAAGTTGAATATTCTGTAAAATAATTTAGAATGGAGGGATTTTTGTGAATGTTTCAACATGCTTAGTATTACTTGTTGTGATTGGCATTGCTTATTTAGCTGCATACTCTATCTATAAGGATAAGAAGGCTGGTAAATCAAGCTGTGGCGCAGGCTGTAGTCATTGTCATGGTCATTCAATGTGTGAAAATCCCAAAGCTTTATTTGATCAAATTAAAAAAGAGCAATTTAGTAAGTAAAGGGCATCTAGAGGATGCTCTTTTTCTGTTATAATGATTGCGTGAGGTGGAGTATGACTTTATTAGAAAAATATGCAGATTTAATTATTCGAGCTGGACTCAATGTTCAAAAAGGTCAAATTGTTGTTGTTCGAGCTCATGTTGAAATGAAAGATTTTGTTCGCTTAGTGGTAAAGAGTGGATTTGAAAATGGCGCTAAAGATGTCATTGTTCAATATAGTGATGATGAAGTAAATAAAATGCGATACGATTCAAAAAATAGAGAAGTTTATGATTATGAGGCTTTATTTTTAAATGAAACCGCAAGAAAAGGAGCTTGTTTTTTAAGCTTGGTGGGAGAAAATCCGGATACAATGAAAGATGTAGATCCGCAATCCATCGCAGGTTACGCTAAAGAATTAAGATCACAGACAGATGAATATAGAAAAAAATTAGATTATTTAGAATCACAATGGTGTGTTGCGGCTGTTCCTACATTGGCATGGGCTAAAAAAGTGTATCCAGAATCTAGTGATCCTATGAAAGATTTGTGGGATGCGATTTTGAAAATCTCAAGAGTCGATGAGAAAGATGCGATTGAAAATTGGAACATGCATCGTGCTTCCTTTGAAAAGAGAGTAAATATTTTAAATGCCTTAGAAATTGAAAAGGTACATTATAAAAATAGTTTGGGTACAGATCTAGAGGTTGAACTTCCTAGAAATTATATTTTTGCCGGTGGCGGATCTTATTTAAAAAATGGAGTATATTATTTCCCAAATATTCCTACAGAAGAAATTTTTTCAGCTCCAAAGAAAACGGGTGTAAACGGAAAACTATATAGTGCGATGCCATTAAATCATCATGGATCGATTGTTGAAGATTTTTGGTTTGAATTCAAGGATGGAAAAGTGGTTGATTATGATGCGAAAAGTGGTAAACAGGTATTAGAGAGTATTTTAAATACGGATGAAGGTTCAAAATATTTAGGTGAGATTGCTTTAGTTCCATATGGTTCACCAATTAGTTCATTACATACTTTATTTTATGAAACGTTAATTGATGAAAATGCTTCTTGTCATTTTGCCTTAGGAGCAAGTTATAATGAGTGTATTTTAAATGGTTTGGAAATGAGTGAAGAAGAACTTTTAGAGCATGGAATGAATCAGTCATTTACCCATGTTGATTTTATGGTTGGAACACCCGATTTAGAGATTGTCGCAACCTTAAAAAACGGTAAAAACATTAAAATTTTTGAATGTGGTCAATTCTCTAAAGAGTTTGACGAACTATCTCTAAATTAGTACAATATATTGGTTGGAGGGATATAAAATGGCAGAAGAAAATGAAAAAAATCCCAGTGCTTTAGAGGAATTAAGAAGGTTAAAGCGAACGGATCGTATTAAATCTTTAGATATTCATGAGCCCGAATTAGAAGATTTTAACGCACAAAGCGTATTCCATATTAATGAAGAGCCACCAAAGAAAACATTCTTTGGTAAGAGATCACAAAAATCTCATGTAGAAATTAACGCAAATATTTTAGATGATGAAGTTGTTCGTCCTCAAGATGTTACTGCGGATACAACACTTGAAGAATTGGAAGCTCCCATTCTAAAAAAGGTCGTGGAACAACCTATTTTTGAAGAGAAGAAAGAAGTTGTTGTTGAGCCTGCACCTGTCGTTGAAGAAAAAGTGATAGAAGAAGTTGAGCCTGAAACAGTTGTTGAAGAGGTCGAGCCTGTTGAAGAACAGGAAGAAGTTGTTGATGAGGATAATAATGACGATGAAGATGAAGAATTGTATGTTGAAAAGCGTCGATTCTTATTCGCGGATTATCCAGATATTGAACAATATCTTCAAGATAAATCTTTAGATGGTTATCATTTTGTGAAGCATGAAGGTAAAAAATATTATTTTAGAAAAGGTCAATCTAGAACCTATTATTATTCAATGAATTATTTTGTGGATGAACCAGATACTGAACAATGGCGTGAATGGGAACAGGAAGGCTGGAAACTAGTATCGACTGCGAGTGGTAAGAAAAAATCAGATACCGGATGGTTAACATTTAGAAATGAAGAAGAAGATGGAGAATATCGTAAAGAAATCGATAATGATTCAGAAAAATATATTTTCTTTAAGAAATATGCGAATTCTTGTCGTTCAACGATGTTTTTAGTTTTTGTTTGTATGGCTTGTTGTGTAATCACAGGAAGTTTACAAATTTATTTCCAAGGCTATCTTGCAGGTATTGCCTTATGTGGAGCGCTTTTATTATTGGCATTTATCGTATTCTGTATGTATGGTAGAATGCTTCGTAAATCTAAAAAGAGAGCGCGTCAATTGAAATCAAAATTAAGAATTCGAGAAGCTCGTGAAATTGAAGCAAGTAAAAATGAATATGATACGAGCGAGAGCGAGGAAGAATTAAATACAGATTGGAATACATTGGAAAATCATACGAAGAAACATAAAAAGGGATTGTTTCGAAGGATGGACAATGATGATGAAGACGAAGATGATGAATAGTCGTCTTCTTTTTTTATGGTATAATTGTTTCAATTGGAGGTGTACATCATGGTTCATTTACATATGAGAAGTTCCTATTCTTTACTAGAATCAAGTATTCGTTTAGAACAAATGATTGTTCATCAAAAACAACTTGGTTTTCGTCATGTTTGCTTAACAGATCATAATGTGATGTATGGAACGATGGAGTTTTACCATTTGTGTAAAAAACATGATATGCATCCTATTTTTGGATTAGAAGTGAGTGTGAAAAAGGATGAAGATATTTTTAACTTTATTCTTTTAGCGAAAAATGATTTGGGATTACAAAATCTTTATGAATTAACATCTATAATTACAGATTTCATTAAATTTTCTGAATTTGTCGAATATACAAAAGAATGTATTGTATTAACTTCCAGTGATGGAAATGATGCGTTTTCTGGATATATTGAAAATCAGAATGTAGATTCTTTAATATCTTTTGTAGAAGAGTGTACAAATTCTTTTTCTGATTTTTATGTATCTGTTGCGATGAATGATTCTAATAAAAGAAGAGAAGATAATAAGATTTTAAATTCACTTTCTTGTAAAAAGGTAGCCTTATCGCGAATTTATTATGAAAATAAGGAAGATGTGAAGACTTTACAGGCATTACGAGCAATCGCAAAACAAACATATATGGATGATCAAAGCTTAGATGTAAAATACAATCGACATTTAAGAAGTATGGAAGAGATGGGAATGTTATATTCTCAAGAGGAATTAAAGACAACTGAAGAAATCGCATTGAAATGCAATGTGCAGATGGCTTTTCAAAAATCAAAGCTTCCTGTATTTAAAAATAAATTAGGAATTTCTAGTGATGATTATTTGATTAAGTTATGTAAAAAGGGTTTAGAAAAAAGATTAAATGGTCATTTTGATCAAGAATATATAAAGCGACTTCAATATGAACTCGATGTCATTATTAAAATGGGCTTTACAGATTATTTTTTGATTGTATGGGATTTTATTCGATATGCCAGAAGTCAGGATATTTATGTGGGTCCAGGACGTGGAAGTGCTGCAGGATCGCTTGTTGCCTATTGTTTAGGAATTACACATATTGACCCCATTCAAAACAATCTATTGTTTGAGCGTTTCTTAAATCCAGAACGAATTTCAATGCCGGATATTGATACGGATTTTCCCGATGATCGTAGAGAAGAAGTAATTCAATATGTAGAAGATTTGTATGGTAAAGAACATGTTAGCCATATAGTAACGTTTAATACTTTGCAGGCAAGACAAGCCTTACGTGATGTAGGAAGAGTCATGAATATTCCAATACGAGTGATTGATGAAGTGGTTAAACTTTTAGGAAATAAACAAAAGATTACACTCCATCAAGCGTATACAGAAAATAAGACATTTCGTATTCGAATAGATCAAGATAAAAAACTGCATGAATTATTTGAACTTGCATGTGCTGTAGAAGGTTTACCAAGGCATACTTCTTTGCATGCGGCTGGAATTGTATTAAGTGATCAATCGATTGTGAATGTGTGTCCATTGATACAGATTGATTCTCAAGTACAAGCCACTCAATTTACGGCTTCCTACTTAGAAGAATTAGGCCTTATCAAAATGGATTTTTTAGGATTACGAAATTTAACAACGATTCATGAAATTGTTTCTAAGTTAAATGAAAACGAGAATGTTTTATTAGACATGATGAAGATTGACTTGGAAGATGACAAGACGTATAACTTGTTGGCAAATGGGGACACGTTAGGTGTTTTTCAATTGGAATCGAGTGGAATTACGCAGTTATTGATGAAGATGAAACCTACAAAATTTGAAGATATTAGTACGGTTTTAGCTTTATATCGTCCTGGAGCTATGCAACATATCCAGGAATATTTAGAAAGAAGACAAGATTCAAGTAAAATTCATTATCTTCATCCGATGTTAGAGCCTATATTAAAAGATACGTATGGCATTATGATCTATCAAGAGCAGGTTATGAAAGTGGCTCAGGTGATTGGTGGTTTTACTTTAGCGCAAGCAGATACTTTAAGAAAGGCTATGAGTAAAAAGAATGCGGATACCATGTCTTCTTTTAAGGAACAATTTATTCTTGGGGCTCGAAAGAATAAAATTAAAGATTCGATTTCAAATCAAATTTTTTCAATGATGGAACAATTTGCAGGTTATGGATTTAATAAGTCGCATAGTTATGCGTATAGTTTGATTAGTTATCAGATGGCGTATTTAAAAGCCAATTACCCTTTGTATTTTTATCAAAGTGTTTTGAATAGTGTGATTGGTTCAGCCACTAAAACAAGTCAATATATATATGAATGTCGCAAAAGAGGTCTAGAAGTCTTACCTTGTGATGTGAATCAATCGAAGGAATACTATGAATTGGAAGAAGGTTCTCTTCGTATGCCGCTACAAGTTTTAAAGGGTGTGGGAAAAACAATTTATCCTAGTATTGTTGGTCATGGTCCTTATGAAGATTTGTTTGATTTCTTGGCAAAAGTAAGTGTGTATAAGGTAAGTGAGTCCACGATTCGGATTTTGATAGATGGAGGAGCTTTGGATCAATTTGGATATAATCGGGCTACTTTGCATGAGAATTTAAGAAAGCTTATGGATTATATTAATATTGTACGCATAGAAGATCCGAATGATTTACGTTTTGACTTTTCAATCGTATCGAAACCGAATGTTCAAAGAATCAAAGAAAATGTTTTGCAGAAGGCAAATCGAGAACATTTGGTTTATGGTTTCTATTTGAGTGAGCATCCTGTTCATCAGTTAAGAATGGAAAAATATTCAAATTGTATTTCAATCAATAGGGCTCTATCACAGATGGGGTATATGTCTTTGATTGTGCAAGTCGCATCTTTTCGTACGCATAAGACCAAAAAAGGCGATTGGATGTGCTTTTTGAGTGTGGAAGATGAAGCGGGTAAAATGGATGCGGTGATTATGCCAAATCTATATAAAGTGGAGAAGGAGAATATCAAAAAAGATCGTATTTGTTTGATTCAAGGAAAAAAAGAAAGAGAGACGTCAATTATTGTCAATAAGATGACATGGATCGATGTAGAAAAATAAAATTTTGCTTGACGTAAAGGCTTATTTCGTGTAGTATTTCAATGTTGCAAACTCCGTAGAGGACTTGCAACCGCCCAGAAAAGGTATAAGTTGATATGAATCACACCTTGATGGCGAGTATCAAGCATAAATGTGAAAATGAATAGGAGGTGCACACATGTACGCAATTATCGAAACTGGTGGAAAACAGATCCGTGTTGAAAAGGATGCTGTTATCTTCGTTGAAAAATTAGATGCTAACGAAGGAGACACTGTTACATTTGACAAAGTGTTATATGCAGATGGTAAATTTGGTAAACCATTTGTTGAAGGTGCAAAGGTAACTGGTGTTGTTGAAAAACAAGGTAAAGGTAAGAAAATCACTATCGTGAAATACAAACCTAAAAAATCTTCAACACGTCGTAAACAAGGACACCGTCAACCTTACACTCGTGTAAAAATTGAAGCTATCGAAGCTTAATTATGATTCAAATTAAAATCGCTAGAATTGAAGGGAAGATTTCCTTGATTTCTATGCAAGGACATGCTGACTATGATCAGTATGGAAAAGATATCGTCTGCTCTGCAGCCAGTACCATTATTATTGGTGGTATTAACGCAATCGCAAAGCTTGGCTTTATAAGTTTCATTTCTTATAATGTAGATGCAGGAGATGTTGAAGTTAAAATAAATAATACAGAAGTAACTGATTTACAAGTTATTCTTGAGACTTTGGTAATTCAGTTTAAAAGTATTGAAGAAAGTTATCCTAAATACATACAAGTACAGGAGGTGTAAAAGATGTTATTAAAGTTAGATTTACAATTATTCGCTTCTAAAAAGGGAGTTGGTTCTACAAAGAACGGTCGTGACTCTGAATCTAAACGTTTAGGAGCAAAATTAGCTGATGGACAAACTTGTCACGCTGGAAGTATTATCTATCGTCAACGCGGAACAAAAATTCATCCAGGAACTAACGTTGGACGTGGTGGGGATGATACATTGTTTGCTTTAGTTAACGGTGTTGTAAAATACGAACGTCTTGGTAAAGATAAAAAGAAAGTTTCTGTTTATCCACAAGCTTAACAAGTGTGAATTTAAGATCCCGTTAGTGGGATCTTTTTTTTGAAAAATAGAAAGGAGGTTTCTATGTTTGTAGATCAAGTCAAAGTGCATATTAAAGCCGGAAAAGGTGGCGATGGACTTGTTAGTTTTCGCCATGAAAAATATGTAGCCTATGGTGGACCTTTTGGCGGTGATGGAGGAAATGGCGGAGACGTTATTTTTGAAGCCGATCCAGGCATGACAACTTTATTGGATTTACGTTATCATCGTAAGATTATTGCGACACCAGGAGAAAAAGGTAAAAATAAAAAGATGCATGGGGCAAATGGAGAACATAAAGTTGTTAAGGTCCCATTAGGAACTATTGTAAAAAGAGAAGATAATAATCAAATTCTTGCCGACTTAACGAAACCTGGCCAAAGACAAGTTGTTGCTCATGGAGGACGTGGCGGAAGAGGAAACTGGCATTTTCGATCAAGTCATAATACAGCACCAAAATATGCTGAACAAGGAGTGTTAGGTGAAGAATTTGATTGTATTGTTGAATTAAGAGTATTAGCTGATGTAGGATTGGTTGGTTTTCCAAGTGTTGGAAAAAGTACTTTCTTAGATGCGGTAAGTAAAGCTCGTCCTCAAATTGGAGATTATCCATTCACAACGATTACACCAAATGTTGGTGTCGTTCAAACGGGGGATGGAAGAAACTTTGTTCTTGCCGATTTACCAGGACTTATTGAAGGGGCTAGTACGGGAAAAGGATTAGGTCATCAATTTTTACGCCATATTGAAAGATGTCGTGTTATTATTCATGTCATTGATATGGGGGCAGAAGATGGTAGAGATCCTTTAAATGATTATGAAGTCATTAATAATGAATTGAAATCGTATCAAATACGTTTATTGGAACGACCTCAAATCGTGGTTGCCAACAAGATGGATTTAGACAATGCTCAAGAGAATTTAGAACGATTTAAGAAGAAGTATCCAGACATTCCTGTTTTTGAAACGACGACGATTATTCATGAAGGGCTAGATCCTGTTTTAAGAAAAGCAGCTGATTTATTAGCGACTACACCAGCATTTCCAATTGTGGAAGAAGAATCAGGTCAAACAGGTGTTATGTATACCTTTGAAGAAAAGAAAAAGGATATTCTCATTGAACAAATTGAACCAGGTGTTTGGGATGTTTCAGGTCCAAAACTTGAAAGAGTCTTTAATATTGATAAGTTAAATACAGAAGAAGACTTCTACTTATTTGCCAATAAAATGCGTTATCTTGGTATTGATAAAGCTTTACGTGAAGCTGGATGTCAAGATGGAGATACGGTTCGTTTGTGCAATTTTGAATTTGAATTCATCGAAAACTAGACTACATCATGTAGTCTTTTCTTTTGTATGCTATAATGTCGCTAAGGAGTTTATTTTATGAAATGTATATCATGGAATGTAAATGGCATTCGTGCCGTTTTAAATAAAGATTTTGTTGAAATATTGTATGCACTGGATGCAGATATCTTTTGTATACAAGAAACAAAAGCACAACCAGAACAGATTGAAGTGGATTGTGAATTATATCCCTATCAATATATCAATAGTGCACAAAGAAAAGGGTATTCTGGAACCATGATTTTCTGTAAAGAAGAACCTCTATCTGTTCAATATGGAATAGGTATAGAGGAACATGATACAGAAGGTCGTGTCATTACTTTAGAATATAATGATTATTATGTTGTAACAGTTTATACACCAAATTCAGGTACAGGATTAAAACGTTTAGACTATCGTATGGAATGGGATAAAGCGTTTAGTCAATATTTACTATCTTTAGATAAGCCGATTTTGGCTTGTGGAGATTTTAATGTTGCCAATGAAGAAATCGATATTAAAAATCCAAAGACAAATCATCAAAATGCTGGATTTACAGATGAAGAAAGAGATAGTTTTAAAAAGAATTTATTAAATACTTATTTAGATACATATCGTACTCTATATCCGGAAAAGGTAGAATATTCTTGGTGGAGTTATCGCTTTAAAGCAAGAGAAAAGAATGCCGGATGGAGAATTGATTATTGGTTGGTTTCTCCTTGTTTAAAAGATAAAATTGTGGATGCGAAAATTTTAACGGATATTTTTGGCAGTGATCATTGTCCGGTAGAATTGGATATTGAGGTTTAAGTATGATTGCGTTTGTGAAGGGAATCGTTCGAATGATTCGTAATGATCGTGTGGTTATAGATGTGCATGATGTGGGTTATGAAGTTTATATGTCCAATGCGGTAAGTCAAAAAATTGGAGATGAACTCTTTTTATATACCTATCAACATGTTCGTGAAGATGCGACATTATTGTTTGGCTTTCTAAAAGAGGAAGACTATGAAGTTTTTATGCGTCTAATCAATGTGAAGGGTGTGGGACCTAAGTCTGCTCAAAATATGTTGAGTGTTTGTTCAGGAAAAGAAATGATTGAAGCCATTGAAAATGATGATATTAAAAAATTGAAATCATTACCTGGTATTGGGGCAAAGACAGCGGGTCAAATTGTGTTGGATTTAAAAGGCAAGTTTGTTTCTTTAGAAACTGAATCATCAAGTCAAGATCCTGTGTGGATGCAAGTGGAAGAGGCATTGACTTCGTTTGGCTACAAGAATACACAAATTGCTTCTATTCGAAAGGAATTAGAAGGAAAAGATTTAGAAGTAGATGAATGCTTGCGACAAGCATTAAAATTAATTGCACAAAGAAATGGGGTATAGGATGTCTAGAGAAGTAGACGGTAATTTACAGGAGGGTGATGTTTTTGAAAAAACATTACGACCTCAAAGTTTAAGTGAATATATTGGTCAAAGTGCTTTGAAAGAAAATTTAAATGTATTTATACAAGCAGCAAGAACAAGAAATGAGGCTTTAGATCATGTATTGTTTTATGGTCCTCCTGGACTTGGTAAAACAACGCTTGCCTATATTTTAGCAAATGAAATGCATGGTAATTTAAAGACAGCCAGTGGTCCTTCCATTGAAAAGAGTGGGGATTTAGCGGCTATATTAACAACTCTTGAGGCGGGCGATGTTTTATTTATTGATGAGATTCATCGTCTTCCTAAACAAGTAGAGGAAGTTTTATATCCTGCTATGGAAGATTATTGTTTGGATGTCGTGGTTGGTAAAGATAGTGCGACTGTACACAATATTCGAATCAATTTACCACCTTTTACTCTTGTAGGAGCAACAACAAGAGCGGGCGATCTAAGTGCACCCTTACGAGATCGTTTTGGGATTATTTCACAACTTGAATATTATGACTTAAATGATTTGGAGAAGATTGTTTATCGTACAAGCTGTGTTATGGAGACAGAAATTGAGAGGGAAGCGGTTCGTGAGATTGCTCTTCGTTCACGTGGTACACCACGTATTGCGAATCGTTTGTTTCGTCGTGTTCGAGATTTTGCCCAAGTCTATAATGATGGTGTCATTTCCAAAGATATCGCTAAAACGGCATTGGATAAATTACAAGTGGATCATTTAGGCTTGGATGCGGTCGACCATAAATATTTAAAAGGTATTATTGAACGTTTTAAAGGTGGTCCTGTAGGTTTAGAGGCAATTGCTTCAAGTATTGGAGAAGAGCCAATGACATTAGAGGATGTGTATGAGCCATATCTTCTGCAGATTGGTTTTATTAATCGTACACCTAGAGGTAGAGTGGTCACGAAAAAGGCGTATGAACATTTTCAAATTCCATACCAAAAAGATTTGTTCACAGATTAACTTCTGTGAATTTTTTTTGTATGGTATAATCACTACTATGAACAAATTATTGGAAAAAGTATTATTTTATTTAGAACCCGATGAATCGAAATGGGATTATTGGATGAATAGACAGCCCCTTTTTGATGTTTCTAATGCAGAATGTATGAAAGTGTTTAAAAATCGAATTTCATTGGCTGTAGAAAATAAGGAAAAGGTCATGGTTGCGGGGGATTATGATTGCGATGGAATCAGTGCTACAACGATTATGGTTTCTGGACTTCGAAGTTTAGGAATAGATTGTGGATTTTATATTCCAGATCGAATTTTAGAGGGATATGGATTAAATGAGAATACAGTGAATCTTGCGTATAAAAAAGGATATTCATTAATTATTACCGTGGATAATGGTGTAAAGGCAAATTCGGCATTATCACTTGCCAAAGAATTAGGAATGGATGTGATTGTTACAGATCATCATATGCTTGATGGAGATGTAGATTGTTTGTGCCTCATTCATCCAGATACATTGGAAGATTGTTTTGAAACGGAATGTGGAGCAGCACTTGCGTATGAGTGTATGAGAGTGCTTGGAATAGAAACAGATTATCATTTACAACTTGCAGGTCTTGCGAGTATTTCGGATATGATGCAAGTGACAAAACAGACGCGTGCCATTATTCAAAATGCGTTAGTTTCTATCAATGAGTCGCATGAAAAACATATTTTCTTATTGGCTAGTGATATGGAATTAAATGAGGTTTCCGTTGGTTTTCAAGTAGTTCCTAAATTAAATGCGATTGGAAGACTTTCGAATTTGGCCAATGTGAATAATGTGGTACGGTATTTTTTAAGTGAGAATGATCGAGAGCTATATTCACTTTCAAGTCAAATCAGCCAGATGAATGATATGCGAAAAAAGATGTCAGAGCAGATGGTGAAGCAGACGTTAAGAAAAATAAATGTTAACCAAGATATTTTAATTTGCATGGATGAAAGCTTTCATGAGGGAATCATTGGATTAGTGGCTGGTAATTTATGTGCAACCTATCAAAAGCCTTGTATTATTCTTTCAAAAGGAAATCAGGGATATAAAGCAAGTATGCGTGCTCCAGAAGGTTTTCATTGTGTTGAATTTTTGCGTCCATATGATAAATTTACTGCCTTTGGTGGTCATGCGGGTGCAGCAGGCTTTTCTTTAAATTTAAATGAGTATAATGAATTTATTACCTTTATTAAAAATAGAATGAATGAATATCATTGGCAAAGAGAAGATAGAAAAACATTAGTGATTGATGAGAGTGAATTAAGTTTAGCTGCGATTCAATCTTTGGATGTATTACGTCCTTTTGGTCCTGGATTTGAGTTTCCTATGTTTGAATTAAAAAATCCAGAAATTAAGAGTATTTATGATTTTCAAAATCATAAGCATCGTAAATATACATTACAATCAGGCTTGCAGTGTATGCGATTTAATCAACCGGAGTATGAGCTGAGTCAAAGCGTGAATTCGATAGCTTCCTTTATTGGTACGGTTCAAGTGAATCAATATCGTGGGCGTAAGCAGGCTAATTTTGTGATTGATGAGATTGTGTACAAGTAGTAAAATATTTTCAAAGACAGAAAGAGGATTATTAAAATGGATTTAACAAATTATATTGAGAGTATTCCCGGATTTCCAAAAGAAGGAATTATTTTTAGGGATGTGACTCCTATTTTACAAAATGCGAAGGCAATGCGTTATTGTGTAAATGAATTTAACGCATTTGTTTCTCAAGTAGGAGCGGATGTTGTGGTTGCTCCTGAGGCTCGTGGCTTTTTATTTGGAGTACCTGTGGCATTAGAGAATAATATTCCATTTATTCCGGTTAGAAAGCCTGGAAAATTGCCTAGAAAGACAATTAGTCAAACGTATGATTTAGAGTATGGTCAAGATCAACTATGCATGCATGCGGATGCGATCAAGCCTGGTCAAAAAGTTGTGATTTTAGATGACTTGTTGGCTACAGGTGGTACAGTTGAAGCAATTGTGAAGATGGTTGAAAGAATGCAGGCTGAAGTTGTTGGTGTTGGCTTTGTGATTGAATTGGATGATTTAAAGGGTAGAGACAAATTTAAAGATACAAATATTTGTGTATTGACTCATTTTGAAGGTGAATAGATTTTAAATGAAGGAGGACGTTGGTATGGCTCAAAAGAAACAAGTAACATTTGAAGAGTGCATGGAGCATGTTAAGACTTATATCAAGCGTCCTGAAAATTTAGAATTAATTCAAAAAGCTTATGATTTTGCCTATGAGCATCATAAGGGGCAATTTCGTAAAAGTGGTGAGCCTTATGTGATTCATGTGATTCAGGTTGCGGATACTTTAGCTTTAATGCATTGTGGACCTAAGACAATTGCGGCAGGTCTTTTGCATGATACGGTCGAAGATTGTGAAGGTGTAACAACGGATACGATTACAGAAATTTTTGGCGCTGAAATTGCGACATTGGTGGATGCGGTCACAAAGATTGGTGCCATTAAATTTAAGGATGAAGAGGAATATTTGGCGAGCAATCATCGTAAGTTATTTATTGCGATGGCTAAGGATATTCGTGTTATTTTAATTAAGCTTGCGGATCGCCTTCATAATATGCGTACGCTTCAATATATGAAGCCTGAAAAACAAAAGAAGATTGCGCGTGAGACTTTGAGTGTATATGCTCCGATTGCGCATCGTTTGGGTATTAGTGAAATCAAAAATGAATTGGAAGACTTATCTTTTAAATACTTAAATTATAAAAAGTATGAAGAAATTAAGGGGCTAGTTCAACAGCGTGAAGCGGATCGTAATGAACAGGTCAAAGAAATGATTGCGGATATTGAAGGAATTTTAAATGAATATAATATTCAATATCGTATTTTTGGTCGTTCTAAACATTTTTATAGTATTTATAAAAAGATGGTTACAAAGAATAAGCGTTTTGAAGAAATCTTAGACTTATTAGCCATTCGTATTATTACGGATTCGGTTGTGCATTGTTATGAAATATTAGGATACATTCATGCGAAGTATAGACCGATTCCTGGCCGTTTTAAAGATTATATTGCGATGCCAAAGGCAAACATGTATCAGTCTTTGCATACAACGATTGTTGAGCCTGAGCATGGAAATATTTTTGAGATTCAAATTCGTACCGAAGAGATGGATGCGATTGCGGAGCGTGGTGTTGCGGCGCATTGGAAGTATAAAGAAAATCGAAATTATACGCCTGAATATGAACAAAAGGAAATAGAGGATAAACTTTCTTGGTTTAGAGATTTTTCAATGATGACTGATGAAGAAAGTGAAGATCCATTAGAATATATGAGTGTTCTTCAAAAAGATATTTTTGAAGCGAATGTTTATGTATTAACACCTCGTGGTAAGGTGATTGCCTTACCTAGTGGTTCTTGTCCAATCGATTTTGCGTATCGTATTCATACAGAGGTTGGTAATAAGACAGTGGGCGCCAAAATCAATGGGGCCATTGTTCCTTTGAATACGCCTTTAAAAACGGGTGATATTGTTGATATTTTAACAAACAACAATTCAGCTGGTCCTAGTAAGGATTGGATCAAGATCGTTAAGAGTGGGCATGCTCGTAATAAGATTCGTGCTTTTATTCAAAGACAGGAGCAGGCGGATCGTAAAGAATCCATTAAACAGGGTGAGCAGATGTTGGAGAATGAATTTAAACGTTTAAAGTTGGATTCCAAAATGTTGGATTCTAAACGTTTAGAGTCTATACTTCCTAGCTTGTCTTTTAAGAATGTAGATGATTTATATGTGGGTATTGCCAATAAGAGGGTGAGTCTTCAATCGATTGTGGATCGTTTGGTTAAAAATCGTTCAACTTCGATGGAAGATGAAGATATCATGAAGATTTATAATAAGCCGACTTCTTCGAATGTGAAACATTCTAGTTGTGGGGTTATTGTTCCTGGTATTGATACGATTGCGGTTTCTTTGGCAAATTGTTGTTCTCCAATTCCTGGAGATACGATTATGGGCTATATTTCTAAGGGACAGGGTGTAAAGGTGCATCGTAGTGATTGTCCAAATATTATAAATGAGAAAAAGCGTTTAATTCCTGTGCAGTGGGAAGAGGGGCTTGAAGAGAAGCAATATGATGTGAAGCTTGTTTTGTATAGTGATGATCGTAACTATTTGTTAAGTGATATTGTCACAACTTTACAACAGTGTAATGTCTATTTAAAACATGTAGATTCAGCTGTAGATGATAATAATTTACAGGCTACTACAAAACTAACGGTATCCGTAAAGAATGCGGATCATTTGCGTACGCTTGTTTCAAATTTAAAGAAGGTACGTAGTGTAAATGAGGTTGTTCGTACGGTACAATAGTTGAATAGTAAAGGCGAGGATATAACTTGAAGATGATCAAGGAAGCCTTGGAGCGTTGATGACGCCATCGTCCCCCTGGACCCTTTCAAAAAAAACAATACAGGGACAACGGTCATCCAAAAGAGGCACTTTATGTGTCTTTTTTGCATATATGAAAAAAACGACAGTTTTAGTGGCTGTCGTTTTCGTTTGAGAAAAAGGCTTTGATTTTTTTGCGGACTCTAAAGCGTATGTAGATGTGTCTAGAAATGATTTCTCTAAAGATGTGTTCTGGTGTTAGATCTTTATACCAGTATCCAGAATATTCATTGTAGAATTCTTTGGCGATGGCACAAGCTCTTTTGATGTGTGTCTGGCTTGTGAGAATGAGTACAGCTTCATCTTTTACATATTCTTTTGTGTTGCCAAAGTTTTCAAATGTGTTTTTAGAACTTTTTTCTAGAATAACAGGAATATGCATTCTAGCTTGAATGTATTTATTCATTTCTTCACTTTCTACGTATTGATTTCTTACGTTGGATCCAGAAATAATCAATATGTCATATAGACCTTCATCGTAGGCTTTCATGGCAAGCTTACATCTTTTTACTTGGGAATTGGACATGGTTCCATCATCATGATTTGGACAGCCTAAGACAAGGGCATATTTATAATGATCTTTTCTTGGTGGGATGGGTGGAAAGAAGTAGCGGTAGGCTACTAGTGTAAGTAAAATAATAACGATGAGTATATTAATTATGGTCATAA